>NZ_JBHYXD010000013.1:38974-40544 GCF_042751995.1 Streptomyces sp. NPDC059371
GGGCGCCGTTTGTGTTTTTTATACCAGCCGGGGCGCGCGGGGGCGCCGCGCGGGGCGTGTGTGGTGGGCATTACCCCCCACCCCCCGCGGCGCTCGCGCGCCGGTTTGGCGCGGACCTTCAGCATCGCGGTCGGCGCCTCATGCTCACCGAGCTTCGCGCCCGCCGGGCTCACAGCACGGGCACGCCGTCGGGTGCGATCGTCAGACGGCATCAAAGGAAGGCGCTGCCGTCGCCCATCAGTGTCCGCGGGGGCGGCGGGAGATCGTCTGAGGGAGCTTCCCCGTCTTCCAGTAGCCGTCGAGGATCGTGAGGAGTCGCTCGGGGTCACGGAAGACCTCGGCGATCCGGTCGCCGTACTGCTCAAGGAGCGGGTCACTTTCGACCATCTTGCGGCCTGCACCCGTGAAGGACGACGAGTAGGCATGACAGTTGCCGCACCACAGGTAGTTGATCCACGAAGGTTCGCTGCGGCCGTACTTTGTGTGATGGTAGACACGCATGGTCGTGCGGCCACAGATCGGACAGGTTCGCTCGGTCACGGGCAGGTGCAGTTGGGCGCCGAGCGCCTCAAGATGCTGCTGGTCGTAGGGGCGGGGCATGGGACCAGGACCTTTCTGGGGAGTCGGGGCGGACGCCGTGCGGGAAGGGGGGGGGGGGGCGGGGGGGCGCCCGCCCCCCCCCCCCCCCCGGCCAGTCGGCGATTCAGCTCACTGATCGTTTTCAGAGTGGCCACCGATGGGGTGACGACAGGGTGTACGCAACGCACGAAGCACCCGTGCCGTTGAGGGAGGTGTTCGAAGTCTCAACTCATCAGCACAGGTGCCTCGTTGGTCTCCTGTCTTGCCGCACTCGACCTGTCCCATGCGCTGGTCGAGTGGCTCACCATGCTCATCGTCACCCGCGAGGGTGACCGCCGCTGCAAGCTCCCGCCGCACCAACGGGCGTTGATCGGTCTGGTGTACCTGCGCAAGCATGACACCCTGGCCCAGATCGCTGTCGCCTTCGGCATCTCGGCCGGCACCGCCCACGCCTACACCACCGCGATGATCGATCTCTGCTAGCCGCTAGCCGCTAGCCGGCAGCCGTCAGCGTCTGCGGGGGCGCCGGGAGATCACCTGAGGGAGACGGCCGGACTTCCAGTAGCCGTCGAGGATCTTGAGGAGTCGTTCGGGGTCGTTGAAGACCTCAGAGATCCGGTCGCCGTATTCCGCGAGGAGAGGGTCGTTTTTGACCATCTCGCGGCGGGCGTTTGTGAACGACGACGAGTAGGCGTGGCAGTTGCCGCACCACAGGTAGTTGATCCATGATGGATCAATCCGGCCGTACTTTTCGTGGTGATAGTCACGCAGGCCGACATGGCCGCAGATCGGGCAGGTCCGCTCGGTCACCGGAAGGTGCAGTTGCGCGAAGAGCGCCTCACGATGGTGTTCGTCGTAGCGGCGGAGCATGAAGGAGACCTTTCTGGGGTATGCAGGGGCGTCACCCGGTCTGGGGCGCCGGGCGTCTGAGCACCTGGCGGGGACCGGCCCAATATCTTGTTGCAACCCGTGTCGGGGGTTGTGGTTTTAA
>NZ_JBHYXD010000013.1:40554-55404 GCF_042751995.1 Streptomyces sp. NPDC059371
GTTTAAAACAGACACCGATGGTGTTCGTCGTTGCCGCGCAGCATGAAGCCGCCCTATGTGGGGTATGCTGGGGCGTCACCCGGTCTCCCGCAGCGGGACAGTCTCCCGCTGCGGCAGACGGACGATATGCCGGACGACACGGTATGGCGCCGGGCCGAGCGGCTGTTCAACGCATCATCGGCCTCTTGATATCTTGCGCCACATCATCTGGCCGAACGCCTCGGCATTTTCCTCGGTTCCGGTGTCCCCGAAGTTGGCCATGCGGTTCTGGTGGTAGGTCTCGTGGAAGAACGTCACCACCGCCTCCTTCATGTTTCGCAGGCCATAGTTCGAGATCTCGATGATCGGCAGACCGTTCCGGCCAAGATGGGGGCGGTCGCTGTACTTGGGCGAGGGTCCCAAGGAGTGTGGGCTGTTTCCCTCGGCCAGACGACCGGTGTTGAGATCGATGATCTTCTCTTTGTGGACGACATCGTACTTGTCCCACTCGGAGCGGTAACCGGCCCGGGACAGATACTGCTTGAGCCTGCCGAGGCTCACCACCGTCCCCTGTGGGTAGTAGTCCGGCTTCTTGTCGGGCTTGCTGCGATAGGCGTTGCCCTGCTCGGGCTCCGGACTCGGCTCGTTCCCGCTCCGGGCGGGGGACTTGCCACTGCCTCCCGGTTCCTTGCCGCCCTTGCCCGTACCCGCCTTCGGCGTTGACGGTGCGTCACTGTTCTTGGGCGTCGTGGGCGCGGGGTCGGCCGGGGTGGTGGTGGGAAGGTCTCCCGAGAGCAGCCTCTTGACCGCTCCGACGAGGTCCTCGCCGTCCGCCATCGCGAGCCTGACCGCCTTGACGGCCTTGACTCCACCGCTGACCAGCTTGTAGGCGCCGTATCCGTCGACGGCGAGCGTGCCGACCACGCCGGTCCACTGACCAGCGACATACGATTTCGACCCGGTGTCGACGCTGAAGAGGTTGGCCAGCGGGTGGTCGTCGACGTATCCGGTGTGGCCGAGCTGGATCGGGGTCTCGTTCGAGTAGCCCGTCCAGCTGTTGAACAACTGGTTGTCGCCGTTGGCGACGCCGGCGAACCCGTTCCAGCCGTCGGAGAGCTTGTTGACGCTCCACTGCCACGGGTCGCCGACGAAACTGTCGCCCACACCGCAGAAGAAGCCGCCGATCGAGCTGCCCCAGCCGGAGATCCAGGACAAGCCGTTGGGGTCGCTACCGGAAACGGGGTTGCCAGCCCCGTAGCCGTAGCCGCCCATCTGGTTCGGGTCGCCGCTCTCGAAGAGCGGGTCGACCGACAGGAAGCGACCGGTGACCGGGTCGTAGTTGCGTACTCCGAGGAGGTTCAGGCCGGATGTGGCGTCGGCCGGCTTGCCCAGGTAGCCGTGGTTGTCGGCCCATCCGGTGGGCGCGGGACCACGCGGGTTGCCGTAGGGGTCGAAGGCGCGCCGCGTGATGGCCAGAGTGCCGCCGTCCACCTGGAGTTGGGCGGTTCCCTGCGGGGTGGTCGGCTGGTAGCTGATGCCGCCCTTGCTGGAGCGGACCGTCACCGTGCCGTCAGGGGCGCAGTAGTAGCGCAGTCCGGTGACGGCTTTGGTGGTGGTGTCGAGGCTGAGCTGTTCGATGCCGCCGAAGAGGTAGAGGGTGTTGTTGCCCGGCCCGCGCTGGATCAGCAACTGGCCGTCGGCGTCGTAGAGGTAGCCCGTCTTCTTTCCGTCGGTGGTGGTGGCGGAGGTCAGACCCTCCTCGTTGTACTCGATCCCCTGAGTGCTCGGGCGGGCTCCGGTGGTGGTCCGGGTCTTCGTGTTGCCCGCGTCGTCGTACTCCGGGGTCAGCACGGAGGTTCCGGTGGCGGGGTTGCGGGTGGTGACGGTGGACACCGCGTTGGGCCGCTTGGCGGGAGCCGTGCCGGCGCCCGGGTAGGCGAACGTCTGGGTGGTGTCCTTGGCCGCGTCGCCGGTCACGTCGTGCGCGATCTGCTGGGTGCGGTCACCGAGCTGGTTGAACTGCCAGTCCGTCCAGTACGGGGCCGGTCCGCCGATGGTCGCCGGGCTGGGACGCGAGTTGGTGCACCGGGCGAGCTGGCCGGCGGTGGCCGTGGTCAGTCCCTTGGTGTCCGTCCAGGCGGTGGTCAGCCGGTCCTGTGCGTCGTAGGTGAAGCACTGGGTGTCGGCGGTCCGGTCCGCGCCGCCGCTTGAGCGGATGTCGGAGACCGCGGTGATGTTGCCGGCCTGGTCGTAGCCGTAGGTGGTGTCGGAGATCGGGTTGGCGGTGTTGGTCTGCAGGGTGACCCGGTTGGTGGCGAGCCTGCCCGTCGCCTGGTCGTAGGTCTGCGCGGTGCGCAGTTGCTTCGACGGGGTGCCGACGGTGGTCTGGAGGACCTCCCCGAGCGGGCTGTAGTTGACCGTGGCGACGTACGGCCGGCTGGGCGAGCCCATGCTGACCAGGCCGCCTTCGAGGTTGTAGCCGTAGCCGACGGTCTCGGCGGGAAGGCCTCCGTCGGCGCCGTACGTGGTCGCCGCCGTCAGACCGACGGTCTCGGTGTAGGAAGCCTTGGCGGTGTAGGTGCCCGCCAGCGCGCCCTCGGCGGCCGGGATCACGGTCGAGGTGCTGGTCGGCTGCCCGACCGCGTCGTACGAATCGATCTTCTGGACGTAGGCACTGCCGTTCTTGCCGCCGACGTAACGGGTGGACGCAACGGGCAGGCCCTTGCCGAGCTCGTCGTAGGTCCACTCAGCCAGCAGCTTGGACGGATCCGTCGTGCCGTCGCCCGAGTACTCGGCCTTCCGGCGGCCCAGCAGGTCGTGAGTGAATGACAAGGTTTGTTTGCGGGCGTCGGTCGTGCGGTCCAGCCGCCCGAGCGCGTCATAGTGCGAGGTGGACGTGCCGGTGTCCGGGTCGGTCTGGGAGACCACGCGGCCCTGCAGGTCGTAGTCGTAGGACCATGAGTTGCCCACCGAGTCCTTGACGGTGTCGACCTGTCCCGCGGGCGTGTAGGTGTAGCGGGTGGTGATGTCCGCGGCCGCCGCCTTGTCGGCGGTCCCGGTCGACCAGAGCACGGTGTTCGACGCGTCGTACACCGCGACGTTGTCGTCGGACTGCACCTTCAGGTAGCCGCCGGTGTGGCCCGACGTCCGGCTGGACCACAGAGTGGTCTTGCCGGTGGCGTCCATGACCGCGAAGTTGCCGTCGGTCTGCATGACGGCGTACGCGCCCGGCTTGCCGGCCGTGTCGGACGACCACAGCACCTTGTCGCCGGCCAACGCGGTCAGCACCAGGTTGCCGTCGGCCTGCATGGCCAGCCGGACACCGGCGGAGACCAGCGAGGTGCCCGAGGCCAGCTTGCCGCCACCGGCGAGCTTGCGGTCCGGTGTGGCGTCGCGCACCACCGTGGAGGTGGTCCGGCCGAGGGCGTCGGTGTAGGTCGAGGTGGCCTTGCCGCCCTGCGGTGGCGTGCTGTCGACCCGGTCGACGCCCCGGTAGTCCGTCGAGGACTGGAACAGGGTGCTGGCGAAGGAGACCATCGTGTTGGTGACCGGCCTGCCCTGCCCGTCGTACGACGTGCGTGTCACCGAAGGGCCGGTGCGGTTGGTCTCCGCCCACATCGTGCTGCTCGGGGCGTGATCCGCGTCGGAGTAGGCCCCGATGGCGGAGACGGCCCAGCCGTGTGAGTCGTAGTAGGTCGAGGAGATGAGCCGTCCGGCCGAGTTGTCCGCCGGAGTCGACTGCGTCTGGCGGGGTTGCAGCGTGCCGTCGTAGATGGTGACGGAGGTGCTGTAGGAGCCGTCCTCCCGGAGGCCCTTGGTGGTGACGGACGACGGGGTGGGGTTGTCGCCCGAGCCGTGGACGTCATAGCTGTAGATCCGGTCGGGGGTGTCGCTGACCTTGTCCCGTCCCGGGGACCAGACCTTCTCCCGTCGCCCGAGCGCGTCGTAGGTCGCGTCGGTGACCTGCTTGTTGGCGTCCGCCGCGTGGGTGACCGAGCCACGGCCCGGTGAGACCGTGCTGGTGGACGTCCACTTCAGCGGGTTCGTCGTGGACAGGGTGGTGGGCAGGATGCCCGAGGTGGGTTCGTACGACGTGGTCGTGGTGTTGCCCGCCGCGTCGGTGCTGCTCGCGACCCGGCCGTACTTGTCGTACGACATGCCGCCGAGCGTCTGGTACTTCGGGTCACCGCTGGCGTCGTACGACGTGACCGACTGGGTCGCGGTCACCAGGCCGAGCGAGTCACTGTTCTGGCCGAGCTTGCCCAGGGTGCCGACTTTGTCGACCGAACCGTCCCCGTCGTAGAAGATCCGCTTGTCGGAGAGGGCCGTGTCCTTGCCGGGTGTGGTGCCGCAGGATCCGGCGACGCTGATGGTCTCCTTGGGGTAGACCAACATCATCGGGTTGTCGGCGGGCGCGTCGGCGTAGGCCGTGGTGGTGCACGTCTCCTGCTTGGGCTTGGAGACGTCGCCCTCGTCGTCGACCTTCCAGATCCGCCCCTTGTCGTCGAAGGTCGTGCTGGTGCGGGTGGTGCGCCAGGTGCCGTCGGAGAGCAGGCCCATCGTGCGGGACGAGGTCGCCGATATCTGGCGTGCCGTCATGTCCGGCAGGGTGGAGAGCTTGTCGGGCTTGGGGTCCTCGGACGTCCATGCCGTGCGGTCCCGGGAGGCGGTGACCTTGGATGTGGGCGGGGTGGTGAGGGTGCGGCCCACGACGGTGCCACCGGCCTTGGCGTAGGCCAGAGCCTGGTAGGGGGTACCTGCCAGCCAGGGGCTGTCGGTGATCTCCTCGTCCAGGGCGTTCTTGACCTTGACGCTGCGCCTGGACCCGTCGGACTTGTAGTCGCCGTCCATACCCTGGAGGTAGGAGACGGTGTTCTGGGTGATGGGGTCCGGTGCCGCACCGGTGGTGGTGGTGACGGTGCGGAAGCCCCGGAAATCGTTCCAGGTCCGGTGCTTGTCGTCGGTAAGGTCCGAGTCGTCCCGGTGCCAGGCCGCGCCACCGCTGTAGCTGTAGTTGGTGACCTTGGCCGAGGAGCCCGCCTTGGTGCGGTCGCTGTCGGTGACCTGCGCGACGAGCGTCTTGTGGAACCAGTCCTTGATGGGCTCCACGCCGCCCGGAGTGTTCCAGAACACCGGGAAGCAGGCCATCGTGTTGCTGTCGGCCGAGTCCGGCATGTCCTTCTTCTCCCGCGAGCATTCCGGCGCGCGGTAGGTGACCGCGACCGACTCACCGGTCTCGGTCTGCACGCTGGAGATCCGCGGGTGGAACAGTGGCGGGGCGGCAGGTGTCAGGCCGTCCACGCGGTTGTCCATCTCGATGCCGGCGAAGGTGACCGGGTCGAGGGCAATCGGCTTGTCGCCGCCGGCAGAGGTGTCCTTGCCGGTGTGGACGATGGACGACAGCCACATCACCGACTGGAGCGAGCCGGTGCTCTTGGGGTCCTGGGTGTTGCCGGTGACCGGGTCGTAGGTGCCGCCCGCGTCCGAGAAGACGTGCTTGAGGTCGTAGCTGTCGACGTCCTGCCAGCCGGAGGCGGTGCGGACCGAGGTGTCGACACCCTTGAGCCGGTACGTCGACCAGAAGGTCGGACCGGACGTCAGGCAGACACCGTCGGTGTCGTCGTCCTTGACCTTGTTCTTCCAGTCGGACTCGCAGTGCAGGTCGTACGGGGTGTCCGGCCAGTCCTTCGCGGTTTTGGAGGAGAGATTGTCGGCCTTGCAGACCGTGTCGGAGGTGGTGCAGCGCTGCGCGGCGCGGAAGACCACCTTGGCGGCCGGTTCACGGCCCGCCCTGGCGTCGGCCAGCTGGTAGCCGTACGAGATCTGGGTGAGGCGCCCGCCGCGGACGTACTTGGTGATCTTGCCACCCTTGTCGTCCTCGGCGACCTGGCCGTAACCCATGTTGTAGTAGTTGGACTCGGTCGCCCAGTCGTAGCGCTGGACGTTGCCGTGCGGGTCGACGACGAAGTCGAGGTTGAACCGGTAGCCCACCGGCTTGTCGCACTGCGAGTCGTCGCCCTTGTCCGAATCGTGGCAGGGGTCGCCCGACTTGGGGTGGTAGACGGGCACGCCCCAGGCGCTGTCGGTTGCGCTGTCGTCAATGGTGCCGGGGGCGTGGTTCAGGCCCAGGTAGTAGGCGGTGCCGTCGGTCGTGGTGACCTTGAAGTACTCGCCCTGCCAGAGGCCGTTGGTGGCTCCGGTGAGCCGCTGGATCCTCGTGCCGTCGTCGGCCTGGAGGTGGTACTCGCCGTCCGAGTCGCGGACCAATTGGCCGTTGTGGGTGCCGAGTTGAATGGTGGCGTTCCAGCCGCCCCAGCACTCGTCGCCGGAGTCCTTGATGCCCTGGTCCTTGCAGCTCTTGTACGAGCGCTCGATGAACCCGGGGCTGTAGGACCAGCCGTCGCCGGCCCAGGAGGACTGGGAGTTGCGCGCCGAGGTCTCGCCGTCGACCGACTGGGAGTCGTAGGACAGTCCGACGCTTGGCGCCTCGCCTCCGAGGGAGGGCGGCACCGTGATCGGGTAGTTGTACGTGAAGGCGCCCGAGGCCGAGGAGGACCAGGCGCCCGAGGCGGACAGCGAGGTGGCGCCGAAGTCGCCCTGCGAACCGCTGCTGCCCGCCACCGCCGCGACCGCCACGCCCGAGGAGGCCAGGGAGGTACGAGCGGAGGGAGCGGCGAGCTTGGCAGTGGCTCCGGCGGGCACGGCGACGATGCCGGTGACCTTCCGGGCCTGCGGGTCGTTGGTCGACTCCAGCGGTGTGCGGGTACGACAGGCCGCGACCTGAGGTGTCGTCAGGGCGCAGGCCGGCATGGCCACCAGGTGCAGCCGGGAGGCCCAGCCACCGCCGTACGCCTGCTCGACGGCGCCGTAGTCCACCGAGACGGAGACGCCGCCGGCGCCTGAGCGGTGGTCGGCGCGCGACAGGCCGACCAGCAGGCCGTCGACACCGGCCTTCTTCGCCTTTCCGTGGTCGGCGAGTTGCACCCGTATCGCACGGGCCGCCTCCACGGGCGCGCTCCGGTCGACGAGCGCGCGGGCGCGTCCGCCGATCGCCGACAGTGCGGCGGGCGACAGCGAGACGGGCAGCGAGGCGGCCTTCACCTTGCCACCCGCCGTGGCCGCGACCCGGCTGCGCACCGGGGGCGCCTGGGCGAGGTCGACGGTCGTGGTGCCGCCGACGGGCCACTTCGGGGCCCTCACCTCGTGCCGGGCGAGCTTGTGGGCGCCGGGCGGGGTGGGTTCCTCGAGGCCTGAGCTGTCCGCGGGATGTCCCGGGACCTTGGGCTGCTCGGGCAGCGGATCGGCCGCCCAGACCTCGTCCTTGTACTGGTAGCCGCCGACCACGACGTCGGCGACGGCCGGCTGAACGGCCAGTGAGAAGGCGGCGGTCGTGGCGACCCAGACGGTCGCCCGCCTCAACCAGGCCCGTTTTTGGGCACCTTGAATTCCGCGCGGTCTTGCGCGCATGTGTGATCCCCCATGAGAAGAAGTCCAGAAGCCGTATTGCAGTGGTCAGCTGACGGCCCGTCTGGTCAGATTGGAACCGTATTGCCATGTCATGCGCGCAGCAATACCCTTTCTCACCGGTCGCATTGATCACAGCCCTCACACAGGCCCCTCATGGGAGCTTCACGACAGGGCGCGATGCGAAGAATCACCGCAATTCCGACATGCGACGGCCCTCGGGGGGACGCGCCCTGTGAGAAGGACCACAGCGGCGCGCCGGGGGGCGTCGCTCACGCTCCTCGAAAGGGCGATTCATGGGGGAGTTCACCCGCGTCCGGAGTTATCCGGCGCGCAATCTGACACGCCGTCTGGCGCTGTCAGCGGCCGTCACCGGCCTGCTGCTCGGCGCAGTCGGCCCGGTCTCGGCGGCAGGCCCGCGCCCGTCGGCGACCGCCGACGGCACGGACAGTTCGCCCCTGGCGACCGCCAGCGCTGAGGCGGCCAGGACCGGACAGCCGCTCACCGTCGACCAGTTGACCACTGAGACCGCGGAGACCGTCGCCAACGCGGACGGCACTTTCACCCTCACCGCCCACCTGCAACCTGCCCGCGTCCGCAAGGACGGTGAGTGGACGGACGTCGACGCCGGTCTGGCCAGGAACTCGGACGGAACGTTCTCCACCAGGGCCACCCCGTCGGCGCTGACCCTCTCCGGCGGCGGTGACGGGCCGCTGGCCACCCTTGTCGACGAGGCCGGGCACCGGTTGTCGTACACCCTCCCGTTCCGCCTGCCGGCTCCGGTCGTCAGCGGTGACAGCGCCCAGTACAGCGACGTGCTGCCGGGAGTGGACCTCAAGGTGAGAACCACCGACCAGGGTGGCTTCCACGAGGTCCTGATCGTCCATGACGCCAAGGCTGCCGCCAACCCGGCCCTCGCCTCACTCCGGCTGACCACCGAGATGAGCGAGGGCATGGCCGTCGACGTCGACCGTGACGGTCAGGTGACCACCACCGCGTCGGACAGCACCGCCCTGTTCAGCTCGCCCACCCCGATGATGTGGGATTCGTCCGGCTCACAGGTCTCGGCTGCGGCGCCGAAGAAGGTGCTCCGGGGCTCCGCCCGCGCTGGTGACGCCCCAGCTGCGGAGGGTGCCACGGGCGAGACTGCCTCGACGGCTGAACAGCCGGGCAGCGCCGCACAGGTGAAGCCGATCGCAGTCACCAGCGAAACGGGCGCACTCACCCTGACGCCGGACGCGAACCTGCTCGGCGGCAAGGACACGGTCTGGCCGCTCTACATCGACCCGTACACCAGCCCGATCACGAGCAAGAAGAGCCACTTCATCACGGTCAAGGAGGGCTGCCCCTCGCAGAGCCCGTACGACGACGCGCAGGACAACGGCGAGGGGGTCGGCTACGAGCACTGGCGGAACTGCTTCGGCCTCAACCGCGCGTACTACGAGCTCAACACCGGCAACCTCACCAAGTCGATGGTGATCTCCAAGTCCGTGGTGCACCTCACCTCGACCTACGGTGCCTCCTTCGACTGCGACAACGAGACGGGCGTTCGCCTCGCGACGGTGTCGGGAATCAACAAGAACACCGACTGGGACCACCAGCCGAAGCTCGCCGGCGACGGATACATCGGTGGTACGCAGAAGGTCAAGAGTTCCAACATGAGCCAGCACTGTGGCGACCACGACGTCAACTTCGACGTCACGGGCCAGATCAAGAAGCTGGCGGGCAAGGACGACAGCTGGACCTTCGGCCTGTGGGGCAACGAGTCCAAGTCATCCAGCAATTACGACTTCGTGCGCTTCGCGACCAACCCGTACCTGACCACGGTGTTCGACATCGCGCCCTCGGAGCCGGACCGTCTGGGTACCACACCGGCCACCATCAATCCCGCGAGCAACGGCTGCGACGGCGCGGCCGACGGCTGGATCGGCGAGTCCGGGCTCGCCGGCGACACCTCCGACATCAGGCTGAACGCGCACCTGAACACCGACATGAGCGGGGTCAACCTGCGCGCCCGGTACGAGGTGTGGGACACCAAGACCGCAGACGACGACGGCAGCTCCACCAGCAAGGGCAAGCCGGTCAGCGGCTGGGTCAGCGACGGTGGCACCACCCGGGTCAACATCGGATTCAAGGTGGCGGACGGGCACCAGTACGGCTGGCACGTCAGGGCCGACGACGACACGCTGATGAGCGGCTGGTCGCCGAACTGCTACTTCAAGATCGACCTCAGCGCGCCGAGCATCCCCTCCTTCACCGACTCTGCGGTCTTCCCGCCGCTCGGCGCCGACCAGGCGTCCACCGGCCACGCCGGCGACGAGGGCGTCAAGATCAAGGTGACCGCGAACGACCCGGCCCCCACCGGCTGCACCCGGGGCAGCTGCGTCAGCAGCGGCATCGACCGGTTCGAGTACTCGCTGGACGCCAACATCCCCGGCAGCGGCGCCGCCAAGGTGGACGCCGTCGCCGGGAGCGGCGGCACCGCCACCGCGAACGTCCCGATCATGCTGAGCACCGCCCAGTGGGGCGCGCACACGCTCTACGTCCGGGCGGTCGACAACGCGGGCAACACCCAGGGCACCGTGGGGCAGTACAGCTTCTTCGCCCCCTGGAACCCGAAGACCAAGGTCACCGCCGGTGACCTCGACGGCGACGCCGTCCCCGACCTGGCCGCCCCCACCACCGACGGCGACCTGGTCCTGGTCCGCGGCAACGCCGACCCGGCCGCCCCGCCCACTACGATGTCGACCAAGGCCCAGAGCCCTGACGGCACCGGCTGGGACAACTACCTCGTCGCCCACCGTGGCACCGCGACCGGCACCAACGTGGACGACCTGTTCGCCTTCGACAAGACCACCCACGAGCTGTACCTCTACGCCAACGACGCGGTCACCCCCGGCGGGACAGCCGGGCACTTCACCCTGACCCAGAACGTCGTTCCGATCCGCAATTCCGACTCCTGCCCCGCGAAGGGCTCGGACGGCACCTGGAACAACGTCACGCAGATCCTGGCGCCCGGCAAACTGGCCCAGTTCGCGGACGTGCCCGACCTGATCACCGTGGACAAGGGCGAACTCTGGTACTACCCCGGCACGTTCCAGGCCGGCTGCAATCTCGGCCCGGGCGTGAAGATCGGCACGGGCGACTGGTCCGACAGCACCTTGCTCGCACCCGGTACCGTGGGTGGCGTCCCGACCCTGTGGGTCCGTGACAACGCCACCGGCGCGGTCAGCAGCTTCCCGCTGACCTTTTCCGCAGGTGTCCCGACTGCCAAGCTGACCGCCCCGCAACACGGGCCTTTGGTCTCCGGCGTACTCGACACCAACAACAAGAACCTGTGCCTGGACATCGCCGGCTCCCGCACCGCCAACGGCACCCCGGCGCAGATGTACACCTGCAACGGCAGCGACGCCCAGAATTTTGCCCTCGGCACCGACCACACCGTGCACGCGCTGGGCAAGTGCCTGGACGTCGTGAAGGGCGACACCGACAACGGCACCCTGGTACAGCTCTACCAGTGCAACAACACCGGCTCCCAGGAATGGGTCTCCGGCCCCTACCCGGGCACGCTCAAGAACCCGCAGTCCGGCCGCTGCCTGGCTGACCCCTCCAGTAACCGCAACCCGCGCACCCAGGTCGTCATCTGGGACTGCAAGAACATCGCCGACCAGAAGTGGGCCGCAACCAACGGCAATGTGCTGCCCGCCGCCCAGCGAGTGCTTCCGGTCGGCATCGGCGAGCAGGACTACCCGACCGCCGCCTCTCCGGGCGACGTGCAGGGCACCGGCTTCCCGGCGCTGTACGCGGCCTCCCGGTCCGGCCGGATGGTCGAGTACCCGGGCGCAGCGGCCGACGGCGGGCTCGCACAATTCACCGCCCCGGTGAACATCGGTCACGTCCACCGGCCCGCCGACTGGTGGAAGCTGGACGGCGCGGCGGACGACGTCCGCCCGGCCAACGGCCTCACCCTGAACGGTGGCGCCACCGTGACCGCCGATGCCGCACGGGGCAGCGCGCTCGCTCTCAACGGCAGCACCGGCTACGCGGCCACCTCGGGCCCCGTGCTCGACACCAGCCGCAGCTACACCGTCTCGGCCTGGGCCAATCTGAGCAGCCTGACGGCAAACTCCACCTTCGTCTCACAGTCCGGCACCAGCGCCAACGGCCTCCAGCTGTACTACTCCAGCGGCGCGCACGCCTTCGCCTTCGGTCACGCCCACGCGGACGACACGGGGGGCGACTTCACCAGTGCCTACGGACCCACCACGGGCGCGCAGAGCCCGAAGACCAACGCGTGGTTCCACCTGGTGGGCGTCTTCGACGCAGACACGCAGCAACTGCGTCTCTACGTGAATGGTGACCTGGCGGATACCGCCGCCTACGGCGGGACGGTCTGGAACGCGACGGGACCGTTGCAGATCGGGCGTCGCCTCTACAAAAACACCTACGGGGAGTACACCGACGGCAAGGTTGCCGACGTACAGCTCTTCACCGAGGCGCTCACTCCGGGCGGTGTCGCCTCACTCGACCGGAACCGCCCGGTTCCGACCCAGCTCGGCTGAGTCCCCGGGTGCCGTACGCGGCGGTCCGCCCACTCCGGCGAGGGGTGGGCGGACCGCCGCGCTTGTGCCCCCGGCAGGAGTGGCGGCGCAGGAGGTTTTGTACACAGAGATCTCGTGTGTATGGACATTGCTAGCGTCGTCAACAAGCCGTTCATTGATGGTGTGACTGACCCTCTACGACTTCACCGGTACTCGTACAACAGCCCCGAGCATGCCCGCTGGTCATGCAGGCGCACCGCGAAACTCCAAGATCCCCGACAGAGTCAAGTTAGGCGTTGCTCCACCCGGTTGTGCTGGAATATGAGTCCAGCAGGTCCACCACGAAGACCAGGGTCGAGCCCGGCGGGATCAACGGCGAGGGCGACTGATTGCCGTATCCGAAACGCGGGGGGACGATGATCTCGCGCCGACCGCCGACCTTCATCCCCCTCACTCCCCGGTCCCAGCCCTTGATGACCTTGCCGCTGCCCAGGGCGAACTTGAACGGCTGGTCCCGGTCCCAGGAGGCATCGAACTCCTTCCCGGACTCGAAAGTCACCCCGACATAGTGGACCCTGACCACCATGCCCGGCTTGACCTCAGCCCCGTCACCGACGACCAGGTCCCGGATGGCCAGCTCGGTAGGAGCGTCACCCTCTGGAACGTCGACCTCGGGTTTTGTCAGTTCACTCATTGCAGCCTTATCACTTTCCGTCGGAAGCCGCCGGACCAGCCAGACACATGGACACTCCCTGCGGCAGATGGTCACGCTACCGAGAGTGCTGGTCCGCGCCTTCTCTTCTCAACCATGGCCCTGAGCCCAGGTGATACCGACGCTTGGGCAGACCCCGGCGCGCCTGCTCACCGTGGCGATACCAAGTGAGTCCACCCCTCGGTCCCGCTCCAAGCTCGCACTCGTAAGTCAGCGTCCACTCAGCATCAGTCCCGCACGGTTTTTCGTATATGGCCGAGTCGGTGGCCCCGCGGCAGCCTGGTCGGCGCAGAAATGCGCAGGCGGGGTGCCCGGCCGCAGCAGCGCACGATGTTCCTGGAAGTCTTCGAGTTCAGGGCGTGTCGATGTACAGTGTGGGCCGCCCTTGACCTGCAAAAAGCGGGCAGGGAGCCGTCTTCCAGGAGTCCAAAGTGCTGCGTACTCTGTTCAAATCCAAGATCCACCGCGCCACGGTCACCCAGGCCGACCTGCACTACGTCGGATCCGTCACCATCGACGCCGATCTGCTCGACGCCGCCGATCTGCTGCCCGGCGAACTCGTTCACATCGTCGACATCACGAACGGCGCCCGCCTGGAGACGTACGTCATCGAGGGGGAGCGCGGCTCCGGCGTCGTCGGGATCAACGGAGCGGCGGCCCATCTCGTGCACCCCGGTGACCTGGTGATCATCATCAGTTACGCTCAGGTGACCGACGCCGAGGCGCGGGCGCTGCGGCCGGCGGTCGTGCACGTGGACCGTGACAACCGGATCGTGTCCCTCGGCGCGGACCCGTCCGAGCCGGTACCGGGCTCGGACCAGGAGCGCAGCCCGCAGGCCGTGCCCGTCACGGCCTGAGCGACGGCGCGGCGGTATCGCAGTAGCCCAGGACTGAAGGACCGAGGAGTGCCCATGAGCGACATCGAGATCCGCGACGACCGGCCGGCCGGCCGCCTCGAGGCGTTCGCCGGAGGCCAAGTGGTCGGGCACATCGAGTACTTCGTCCTGGAGGAGCCCGCGCGGGCCCTCGTCCCGGTGCACACCATCGTGGAACCGGAGCACGAGGGCCGGGGCATCGCCGGCTCCCTCGCCCGCGAGCTGTACGGCATCGCCGCCCGCGAGGGTGTCGTCGTGGCGCCCCTCTGCCCGTACGTCGTGAAGTGGGCCGCGCGGCACCCCGAGGAGGCTCCGGCGGCCGACCCGGCCCTGCTGGAAGCCGCGATGGCATGGCTCGCGGCACACCCCGGCCGCTTCTGATGGCTCCGGCCCCGGACGGGCCCTCGACGCAGGCCCCGGTTCGGTCCGGGGCCCAGGCCTCGGTTCGGTCCGGCGTTCAGGCTTCGGTCCGGTCCAGCATTCAGGCCCCGGTCCGGTCCGGCGTCCAGGCCTCGGATCCGGCCTCCGCCCCGGCCCCGGCCCCGGGCCTGGCCCCGGCCCCACCCCGGTTCGGGCCCCTCGCCCTGCTGCACACCTCGCCGGCTCACATCCCCGTCTTCGACGCCCTCCGCGATGCGGACCACCCGGGCCTGGAGCTGCGGCACCTCGTCGACGAGGAACTGCTCGCGAAGGCCCGTCGCGAAGGGCCCGAAGCCGTGGCCGACGAGGTTCGGGCGCTGCTGGCCGACGCCGTCGCCGACGGTGCCCGGGCCGTGCTGTGCACCTGCTCGACCATCGGCGCGATCGCCGAACGGACCGACGCCGGCGTGCCCGTGCTCCGCGTGGACCGCCCGATGGCCGCCGCCGCGGTGGCCACGGGCTCCCGGGTCGTCGTCCTCGCGACCGTGGCCGGCACCCTCGGCCCGACCGTCGCCCTGGTCGAGGAGGAGGCCCGCCGAGCCGGTCGTCCCGTCGAGGCCCGCACGGCCCTCGTCGACGGCGCGTGGGCGCTGTTCGAGGCCGGTGACACGGACGGCTGCGCCCGCGCGGTGGCCGAAGCCGCCGACGCGGTCGCCGACGCCGACGTGATCGTCCTCGCCCAGGCGTCCATGACCGCGGCCGAGGGACTCACCTCGACCGCGGTGCCGGTGCTGTCGAGCCCGCGTCCCGGGCTCGCGGCCGCGGGGGGGGGGGGGGGCGCGGGGGGGGGGGGCGGGGGGGGGGGGGGGGCCGCCGCGGGGGGGGGGGGGGCGGGCGGCCGGGTGGCGCGGGGGGGGGC
>NZ_JBHYXD010000013.1:55414-67794 GCF_042751995.1 Streptomyces sp. NPDC059371
CGGTCCTCTCCCCCCCCCGGCCCGCGCTCGCGGCCGCGGCGGACGCGGTCCGCCGGGTGCACGCGGCCGGGTAGGGAAGACGCCGGCGCCGAGCGAGGGGCCGGCGAGGAGCCGGTGTGCCGGGTGCCGGCCGCGCGCTCGGGGTTGTGTCAGCCGTCAGCCGTCAGCCGTCAGCCGTCAGCCGTCAGCCGTCAGCCGTCAGCCGTCAGCCGTGCGGACTCGGTCGCCCCCCGGCGTTAGTTTCGTCGGCGCGCCCCCGGCTTAGGGAGTCCTCCCGACGTCCGCCCCGGCGGCGCCCCCCGGCTTGGGCCGTCCAGGCGGCCTTCCCCGCGCGACGGGGTGAGTGGGGGCTCTGCTGCTGGGTACGCGGGAGACAAGTCCAGAGGGCCGACGTACCGACTGGCTGGAGGACGCCATGACGCAGCCGTATCCCGATCCCGTGCCGCCGGCACCCACCCCAGGACCGAGCCCCGAACCCCCGGGGCCGTCACCCTTCCCGGACCCGGTGCCGACCCCGGGCGGCCCCGACCCCGTTCCGGGACCGCCGCCGGGCCCGACCCCGGGCGGCCCCGACCCCGCGCCGGTACCGAAACCCGGACCGCCCCCCGTACCGAAACCCGGCCCCACGCCGGTGCCGAACCCGGGCGGGCCCGATCCCGCACCCCCGCCGTCCCCGATCCCGAATCCGCCGGGCCCCGATCCGGTGCCGGAACCCCAGCCTCGGCCGGGGCCGCTGACCTGACGCCCCAGCGGGCCGGCCAACCCCGGTCACCGGGGTCTTGAGTGATGTCAATACAATCCCGCGCGTGAACGACATACGGTGCACACAGTGCGGTTTTGTGGGGCTGGAGCCGGGCTTCGTCGAGGACTCCGGACAGGGCGCCCGCGGGTTCGCGCGGTGGGTCGAGGGCGCGCTTCAGCGAGGTCCGCTGGGCGGCGCCCGACTGATGGGCCGGCCGCGCTGGCAGATAGACGCCTTCCGCTGTCCCCACTGCGCGCACCTGGAACTCTTCGCCGGCCAGCGCAGCTAGGCATCCCCTGACCACCTGTAACCACCCGCGCCCCGAACAAGCCGAAGCCGTCACGAGTCCCGTTCCGGGAACGTGACGGCTTCGGCCGAGCGGGGCGTGTCAGGGGCGCCCGGTGACAGCCCGCGGGGCGACCGCTACGCCTCGACCTCCGACCGGTCGCCGCCCCACAGCGTGTGGAACGACCCCTCGCGGTCCGTCCGGCGGTACGTGTGCGCTCCGAAGAAGTCCCGCTGCCCCTGGGTGAGCGCGGCCGGCAGACGCTCGGCGCGCAGGGCGTCGTAGTAGGCGAGGGCCGCCGAGAAGCCGGGGGTCGGCACGCCCTGGAGGGTCGCGGCGACGACGACCTCGCGCCAGCTGTCCTGGGCCGCCGCGATCTCCTGGGCGAACGTCGCGTCCGACAGCAGGCTCGGCAGGTCCGGCCGGGCGTCGTACGCGGCGCGGATACGGTCGAGGAAGGCCGCCCGGATGATGCAGCCGCCGCGCCAGATCGAGGCGACCGAACCGAGGTCGATGTTCCAGTCGTACTCGTCGCTGCCCGCGGTGATCTCGTGGAATCCCTGCGTGTACGAGACGATCTTCGACGCGTACAGCGCCTGCTCCACCCGGTCCGCGAAGGCCGCGGCCTCGGACTCGTCGAGCGTCTGTGCCGTCGGACCGGCGAGGTCGCGCGAGGCTTCGCGCAGTCCGGCGTGTCCGGACAGCGAGCGGGCGAAGACCGCCTCGGCGATGCCCGACACCGGTACGCCCAGGTCCAGCGCGATCTGCACGGTCCAGCGGCCGGTGCCCTTCTGCTCGGCCCGGTCCTGGACGACGTCCACGAACGGCTTGCCCGTCGCCGCGTCCACGTGCGACAGCACCTCGGCGGTGATCTCGATCAGATACGAGTCGAGCCGGCCGGTGTTCCACGTACGGAAGATGTCCGCGATCTGCGCGGGGGAGTACCCGGCGACGTCGCGGAGCAGCTGGTAGGCCTCGCCGATGAGCTGCATGTCGGCGTACTCGATGCCGTTGTGGACCATCTTCACGAAGTGCCCGGCACCGTCGGGACCCACGTGCGTGACGCACGGCGACCCGTCGGCGGCCTTCGCGGAGATCTTCTCCAGCATCGGACCGAGCGAGGCGTACGACTCGACCGAGCCGCCCGGCATGATGCTCGGCCCGTTCAGCGCGCCCTCCTCGCCGCCGGACACGCCCGTGCCGACGAAGTGGATGCCCTGCTCGCGCAGCGCGCGCTCACGGCGCCGGGTGTCCGCGAAATGCGCGTTGCCGCCGTCGATGATCATGTCGCCGGGCTCCAGGAGCGGGGCGAACTCCTGGATCACCGCGTCCGTCGGCTCGCCCGCCTTCACCATGATCACCAGGCGCCGGGGCCGCTCCAGCGCCGCCACGAACTCCTTCGCCGTCTCCGCCGCCACGAACGTGCCCTCGTGGCCGAACTCCTCCACCAGCGCGTCCGTCTTCGCCGACGTGCGGTTGTGCACGGCGACCGCGTACCCGTTGCGTGCGAAGTTGCGGGCGAGATTGCGCCCCATGACCGCGAGACCCGTGACGCCGATCTGGGCTGAAGTGCTCATTCGGTTGGCTCCTAAGAAGTGCGGTAAGTCCTTCGGCCGGTACGGGAAACACTGCGGCACCGATGCCGCCGGTCGTGCCCGTCCGTGCCGCTCGCCAGTATTGCCCCAGGCCATCCTGACGTGTCGGAGGTGTCCACGCAGGGGAACGTCCCGGCGCCGCGAGGGCGGATTTCGGACAGTCCGCACGGCGCGGGCCCGCCGCGGCGGGCGGATCCGGGCCTCCGTACGCGGTCCCGGCTCCCGCGCGGCCGGGCCGGAGGGAAGAGCCGGGCGTCCGTCGCCGGACACGGGAACCCGACGTCGGCGGGCCGTGGAGCGGCGGGCGGCGCACTCCGGCCCGGGGCTGTCCCGGTCACCCACCGTGGTGCGGGCGTGCGGTCCGGCGCGGGTCCGGGATTCGGTCAACAGCCTTTTCGGAGCGACCGGTTGCCGCCTTGTCCCGGCCTGTTCCCAACGCTTACTTTTGCCGCTCCTGACGCATGTCTAGGGGGGCTCCCTCATGGCCGTACGCGGCCGGCACCGCCGGTATCAGCCGAACAGGATCAACCGCGCCTCACTCACCGTCACGGTGGGCGGCGCCGGGATCGCGCTCCCGCTGGTCGGGACCGGAGTGGCCCACGCGGCCGACGTCGGGACCTGGAACAAGGTGGCCGCCTGCGAGTCCAGCGGCAACTGGAGCATCAACACCGGCAACGGCTATTTCGGCGGACTGCAGTTCACCCGGTCCACCTGGGAGGCGTACGGCGGCAAGGCATTCGCCCGGCGCGCGGACCAGGCCACGAAGGACCAGCAGATAGCCGTCGCCGAGAAGGTGCTGAAGGGACAGGGGCCCGGAGCGTGGCCGGTCTGCTCGGTCCGCGCGGGGCTGACCAGAGGCGGCGAGGCCCCGGCCGTCAGCCCGTCGGGGACCGCGCCGCAGTCGGCGAAGCAGCGTTCGGTGCGGGACGTGAAGCCGCAGACCACGCCGCAGTCCCGGGCCGGGACCGCCGAGATGTACACCGTCGTGCGCGGCGACACGCTCTCCGGCATCGCCGACTCCCGGCACGTCCAGGGCGGCTGGCAGGGGCTGTACGCCGCGAACCGCTCGACCGTCGGCTCCGACCCGGATCTGATTCTGCCGGGCCAGCGGCTCGCCCTGGGCGGCAAGGCCCAGGCATCCGCGCACCCGCCCGTCAAGGGCCCGTCGAGGACGACCGAGCGGACGCCCGCGAAGAAGGCGCCGCCGACGACGCCGGCCAAGAAGACCACCGGCGGCAGGACGTCCTCGCACACGACGGCCCCCGCCAAGTCCGGAACGCACACGCTCGTGGCCCCGGTCCACGCGGGGACCGGCACGCCGTACCACGCCACCGGCTCCCACTGGTCGAAGGGCTACCACACGGGCGTCGACTTCCCCGTGCCGACCGGCACCTCCGTCGCGGCGGTGGCCGCCGGGCATGTGGTCAGTGCGGGCTGGGGCGGCTCGTTCGGCTACCAGGTGGTGATCCGGCACGCCGACGGCCGCTACACGCAGTACGGCCACCTCTCCGCGATCTCCGTGAAGACGGGGCAGAGCGTGGTGGCCGGCCAGCGCCTGGGCCGCTCGGGGTCCACGGGCAACAGCACGGGCCCACATCTGCACTTCGAGGTGCGGACCGGGCCCGGCTTCGGTTCGGACATCGACCCGTTGGCGTACCTCCGGGCCGGCGGCGTCAGGATTTGACTCGGGTGCGGCGGTGGCTGACGAACGGGATCGGCACGTACGGCACACCGAGCATGACGGTCAGGTGGGGCAGCTCGTCCTCGCCCGCCGGCGGGCGGGGGGCGACGACCTCCCTCGTCGGCACCGCGGCCTTCACCGGGGTCGGGACGAACGCCCCCGCGATCACTGGCTGCGGAACCACCGCGGCGGGCGGAACCGTCACGGCCTGCGGAGGGAACACACGATCGTCGAGCGCCCGCGGAGCGGGTGCCGGGTGCCCGGCACCCTCCGGCGACGCCGGTACGAGTCCGTCCGCGTCCCCGGTGGGCCCGGGCAGTCCGGCCAGCAGTTCCGCCACGGCCGCCTCGGCCGGCGTGAGAGTGCCGAGCCCGGCGACGGCGGGCTCCGCGAGGCGCGGCCGCGCCACGGCCGGCTCGGGGAGCCGCGGCTCGGACGGGGCCGTGAAGGCCACGGGAACCGGGTCCGCCGCGGGCCGGTGCGCCGCGTCGGCCGGGTGCCCGGCGTCCGCCTCCGGCACGGCCGCGGGCGGGGCGGTGGCCACGGGTCGCTCCCCGCTGCCGATCCGCTCGATCGTCAGCAGGATCAGACCGCCGGCCGCGACGACGCCGCAGCCCAGGGCGAGCGCGGTGCCGGCGGCGCCGTAGCGGAAGGTCTCGCCGAACATCGTGATGCCGACGGCGGCCGCCACGACGGGGTTCACGACCGTCAGCGTGGCCAGCGGCGCCTCCAGGCCGGCACCTCGGTACGAGGCCTGCGAGATCAGCATGCCGGCCGTCGCGAACACGCCGATGGCCGCGAGGCTCGACAGGTCGGCGAGCGAGACGTGCCGCGACCAGTCGACCGCGACGGTCTTGGTGAACACGGAGGACATGCTGAAGGCGACACCCGCCGCGACCGCCAGCAGCACACTGCGCACGGCCGGGTGCCGGTGCGCCGCGCGCCCCGCCACCATCAGGGCTGCGACCGCGCCGCCCGACACCACGCCGAGCGCGAGGCGCTGGGCATGGCTCAGGGACTGCGCGTCGGACGCCCCGACCAGGGACAGCAGACCCGCGAGACCCACGGTGGCCATGATCGCGCCGCGCCAGGCGGCGGCTCCGGCCCTGCGGCCGACGAACAGTGCCGCCATCGGAAGCGCGAAGACGATGGTGAGCGCGCCGAGCGGCTGTACGAGGCTCAGCGGGCCGAAGGCGAGGGCGACCACGTGCAGCAGCCCGCCCAGGCCGGTCAGCGCGACGGCCGCCCACCAGCCGGGCCTGCGCAACGGAGCGTAGGTCTGGCCGGGAGAGGTCACCGCGACCCGCTCCTGGATGATCGCGCCGCCCGCGTACGCGACGGCTGAGACGAACGAGAGCACCACGGACAAGGCGAGGGCACTCACGAGTCCCTCCTCTGCGTACGGCGTGGACCGGCGGCCCGGCGCGACGAACGGTCGGCTTCCATGCAAACAACGATGCCGTGCGATTTAGTTCTCGTCGTCGTCCCTGAGCAGTCAATGGGTCCTACTGCCGATGGAGTACGAATCGCCCGGTGTCCTCCCCAGGGTGGGCGACACCACTGACCGATCCACTGGTGGTCACCCCTAGGGGACTTGGTACTACTGCTCTTCGTGGACCTCGACACCCGGCTCTCCGCGCTCGACGCGCTCGGCGGATTCTCCGTACTACGCACCGGCGTATCCCCGGGCCGCGCCCTGCCCACCCTCGCGAGCGCCTTCGCGGACCCCGGATCCGTGACGCCCGCGGAGGTTTACGGAGATCCGATGACTTTCCGCGTCAGGAAAGTCGCGCGGAGTATCCGGGCGCCGGAAGCGCGGGTCGCGGTCTCGGTGGCGCAGCAGGGTCTCGCGGCCCGCTTCTGGTCGATCGCCCTCGGGGCCGCCGCGCTCTGCGGCGGGCTGCCCGACCTCGATCCGGAGCTGCTGCACTGGGACCCGGACGCCGGAGCTCCGGACGACCTGTGGCTCCGCGAGGTCCGCTTCCAGCCCGTGTCCGATCTCGACGCGGTCGTGCGCGCCGGGCTCCTCGTACCGCTGAGCGCGGCCCTGCGCGCACGCCACCGGGTCTCACCCGCCCTGCTGTGGGGCAACGCGGGTTCCGCCCTGGCCGGGACCGTGCGCCAGCTCGACCGCTGGGCGCTCGCCCACGGGCGCCCGGACGTGGGCGAGCGGGCCAGGGCGCTGGCCGGCCCGCTCTTCGCGCACCCCGACCTCTCCGGCACCCTCGACCCCGGGACACTGCGCCGCCGGAGCTGCTGTCTCTACTACCGGGTGCCCGGCGGCGGAGTCTGCGGCGACTGCTGCTTCGAGCGCCCACCCCGCCCGGCGCCCCGCCCCTCCTGACCACCGGCGCCCCACCCCTCCTGGCCACCGGGGTCCGGCCTCTCCTGGCCACCGGGGTCCGGCCCGGCTTGACCGGATGTCCGGCCCGGCTTGACCGGGTGTCCGGCCCCGCCCGACCCGGGTGTCCGGCGGACCCGACGCCGGCGCCCCGCCCGACCCGACGCAGGGGTGCCCTTCGCGGTCTTCCGTATCGGCTTCAACTGAGTGACCATGAGGGGCACCAGCTGGCTAGGACGGGGGTTCTGTGTGCGCGTGGGACTGCTGACCCGGGAATATCCGCCGGACGTCTACGGCGGTGCGGGCGTCCATGTCGAGTTCCTCGCAAGGGAGTTGCGGGCCCTCACCGATCTGGACGTGCACTGCTGGGGCGAGGGCGCCGCCGGCGGAGTCGTCCGCCACCGGCCCTGGAACGCGCTCGACGGTGCCAACGACGCCCTGCGCACCTTCTCCGTGGACCTCTCCATCGCCGCCGCTCTCGAAGGCCGCGACCTCGTCCACTCCCACACCTGGTACGCCAACCTCGCGGGACACCTCGGAAAGCTCCTGCACGGCATTCCGCACGTGATGACCGCCCACTCGCTCGAACCGCTGCGGCCCTGGAAGGCCGAGCAGCTCGGCGGCGGTTACGCCCTCTCCGGCTGGGCCGAGCGCACCGCCGTCGAGGCCGCCGACGCCGTGATCGCCGTCTCCGGCGCCATGCGCGACGACATCCTCGGCTGCTACCCGGGCCTGGACCCGGCCAGGGTGCGCGTCGTGCACAACGGCATCGACACCACCCTGTACCGGCCCGACCCCGGCACCGACGTCCTGGAGCGGATCGGCCTAGACGCCGCGCGCCCGTACATCCTGTTCGTCGGCCGCATCACGCGGCAGAAGGGGGTGCCCCATCTCCTGCGCGCGGTACGGGACATCGACCCGGCCGCCCAGGTGGTGCTGTGCGCGGGCGCCCCCGACACCCCGGAGATCGACAGGGAATTCCACGAGCTGTACCGGGAGTTGAGCGCCGTGCGGGACGGCGTGCACTGGATCCCGCAGATGCTGCCGCGGCCCGATGTCATCCAACTCCTCACCCACGCGGCCGTGTTCGTCTGCCCTTCGGTGTACGAGCCGCTCGGCATCGTCAACCTGGAGGCGATGGCCTGCGGAACGGCCGTGGTGGCCTCGCGGGTCGGCGGCATTCCCGAGGTGGTCGAGCACGGCGAGACGGGCCTTCTCGTGCCGCTCCAGGGCGACTTCGAGGCGGGGCTCGCGACGGCTCTGGACTCCGTTCTCGCGGACCCCGCCGCGGCGCGGCGCATGGGCGAGGCCGGACGGCGGCGCGCGGTGGGGGAGTTCGGCTGGGACGCCGTGGCGAGAAGGACCGTCCGGCTGTACGAGGAAGTCCTCAAAGCGGGGTAACCGTTCAACAGGCGAACTTCGGAACGCGGGGCGGGGCCCGGGCATCCGGGCACGGCCCCTCCGGGCGTAGAGGGGCGGCGGCATGCGGCGCGGTGGGCGCGGTGGACCTTCGGTGCTGGGAATCGTACTGGCGGGCGGTGAGGGCAAGCGGCTGATGCCGCTCACCGCGGACCGGGCGAAACCGGCGGTGACCTTCGGCGGCACGTACCGCCTCGTGGACTTCGTCCTCTCCAATCTCGTGAACGCCGACATCCTGCGCATCTGCGTGCTCACGCAGTACAAGTCGCACTCGCTGGACCGGCACATCACCACCACGTGGCGGATGTCGAGCCTGCTCGGCAACTACGTGACCCCCGTTCCGGCCCAGCAGCGGCTCGGGCCCCGCTGGTATCTCGGCAGCGCGGACGCGATCCTCCAGTCGCTCAACCTGATCCACGACGAACAGCCGGAGTACGTAGCGGTGTTCGGCGCCGACCACGTCTACCGGATGGACCCCCGGCAGATGCTCGCCCAGCACATCGAGAGCGGGGCGGGCGTGACGGTGGCCGGAATACGCGTGCCGCGTGCCGAGTCGTCCTCCTTCGGGGTCATCAGCCCGGGCTCCGACGGCCAGAGCGTGCGCGGCTTCCTGGAGAAGCCCGCCGACCCGCCGGGCCTCGCGGACGCCCCCGAGTGCGTCTTCGCCTCGATGGGCAACTACGTCTTCACCACCAAGGCGCTGGTCGAGGCGCTCCAGCGGGACGCCGAGGACGACAACTCCGTCCACGACATGGGCGGTTCGATCCTGCCCGCGCTCACCGAGCGGGGCGAGGCGCAGCTCTACGACTTCAGCGACAACCACGTGCCCGGCGAGACCACCCGCGACCAGGGCTACTGGCGTGACGTGGGCACCCTCGACGCGTACTACGACGCCCACATGGACCTGATCGCCGAGCGCCCCGCGTTCAACCTGTTCAACCGGAGCTGGCCCGTCTACACGAGTTCGGGGCAGCTCTCGCCGGCGCGGTTCAACGCGGGCGGCATCGCCAGCGAGTCCATCATCAGCGCGGGGTGCCTGATCCGCGGGCAGGTGACACGGTCGGTGCTGTCACCGGGCGTGGTCGTGGACCCCGGAGCGGTCGTGCAGGGATCGGTCCTGCACGACAACGTCAAGATCGGGCGGGGTGCCGTGGTGCGCGGCGCGGTGCTCGACAAGAACGTCGAGGTACCGCCGGGTGCGACGATCGGCGTCAATCCGGAACGCGACGCCGACCTCTACGCGGTCTCCAAGGCCGGGGTGATCGCCCTGGGCAAGGGCCAGCGCGTGCCCTGACCGGCTTCACGGCTTCACGGGCCTTGCGAGAAGCCGCACGGACCCCGGGAGCCGGCATGGGCCCCGAGAGGTCGGAGAGCCGCACGGCCTCCGAGGGCCAAGCACAGGCCCCGCAAGGCTTCACGGGCCTCGCGCGAAGCCGCACGGGCCCAGGGAGCCGGCATGGGCCCCGAGAGGCCGGAGAGGCCGCACGGACCCCGAGAGCCGGCACAGGCCCCGCGAGGCCGCACGGCGTATCGGGGGTCCGTGCGGGCGTACGGCTGGTCTCGGGACACCGCACCGCACGCCCGGCGCCACGGCGACTTCCGGCCGTTGTCCGACCCCGCTTGTCATGTCCCTGGACGGGCCGCGGAACCCCGTGCTGTCATGCCAACTGCCGCCGATGACAACGTTGTACAACCTGACAACGATGTCATCGTTCGGATGGTCCCGGCGTACCGCGCCCCGGCGCGACGCGTCCCGCGGGATTCCGTCCGGTTGCCCGGAAAGCCGGTCCCCCGCCCCGACCATGCATGAGGACAACGATGTCGATCACCCACCGGAGGTCTCCCGCATGAGATGGACCCGGCGTCTGCGCCTGTGCACGGCGGGACTGGTGACAGCGTCCGCGCTGTTCGCCCTGCCCACCGCACAGGCCGCCGAGCCGCGCGACGGCCGACTCACCGACCTGGTGAATCCGTTCATCGGCACCCAGAACGAGGGCAACACCTACCCCGGCGCCGCCGTGCCCTTCGGCATGGTGCAGTTCTCGCCCGACACCGGCCACAACACCGGCTACGACCACTCCCAGAACCACGTCCGCGGCTTCTCCCTCGTCCACCTCTCGGGCGTCGGCTGCGGTCTCGGCGGCGACCTGCCCGTGCTGCCCACCACGGGGGACATCACCCGGACGGACGACGCGCAGTACGCGGCGGAATTCGGCCACGAGACCGAGGAGGCGCACCCCGGCTACTACCGGGCGGACCTGAAGTCCGGGATCGAGGCCGAGCTGACGGCCACCGCGCGCACCGGGGTGCAGCGGTACACCTTCCCGGCCACCGACAAGGCCAACGTGCTGCTGAACGCCGGCCAGTCGCTGCACAAGACGGTGGCCACGAAGGTCGAGATCCTGGACGACCGGACCGTCCGCACGGAGATCACCGGCAGCGGCTTCTGCCAGGCCACCAAGCCCTACACGGTGTACACGATCACCCGCTTCGACCGGCCGTTCACCACCTCGGGCACCTGGAACGGCGACACCGTCACCGGCGCCGCGAAGGCGGCCGGCACCACCGGGCGCACCGGGGCCTTCGTGCGCTTCGACACCACCGAGGACCGCACGGTCGAGGCGACCACCGCGCTCTCGTACGTCGACGCCCGTGGAGCGGCCGTCAACCTCCGTTCCGAGGGCGGCCGCTCCTTCGACGAGGTCCGCGCCGACGCCCGCAGCGCCTGGGAGGACCGGCTCGACGACGTCCGCGCGAAGGGCGGCACCGACACCCTGCGCCGCACCTTCTACTCGTCGCTCTACCGTTCCTTCCTCGCGCCCAACATCGGCAGCGACGCCGACGGCCGCTACACCGGCTGGGACCGGCGGATCCACCGCGCCAAGGGCTTCACGTACTACCAGAACTGGTCGCTGTGGGACACCTACCGCACCCAGTCCCAGCTCCTCTCCCTGCTCGCGCCCCGCGAGGCCCGGGACATGGCGATCTCGGTGATCAGGATCGACGAGGAGAGCGGCTGGCTGCCCAAGTGGGGATACGGCACGGTCGAGACGAACATCATGACCGGCGACCCGGTCACCCCGTTCCTCACCAACGCCTACCAGCAGGGCCTGCTCGGCGGGTACGAGGAGCGGGCGTACCGCGCGCTGAGGAAGAACGCCGACGGCGTGCCCCCGGCCGACTCGCCCGCGGTGGGCCGCGAGGAGAACCGGGAGTACATCGCGAACGGCTTCGCCCCCCACGTCAGCGGCCGTCCGCACGCGAAGCCCGGCGACTCGGACTACGACCACGGCGCGTCCGTGACCCTGGAGTACGCCCTGTCGGACGCCGTGCTCGGCGCGATGGCACGGGACCTCGGCCACACCGAGGACGCGGCGCGCTACCTGGCGCGTTCTCAGAACTACCGGGCGATCCACGACCCTTCGACCGGCTTCTTCCGCGCCCGGGACGCCTCCGGTGCCTTCACCGGCCCCGTCGACCCGGCCCAGGGCGTCGGCTTCCACGAGGGCACGGCCTGGCAGTACCAGTGGCTCGTGCCGCAGGACCTGCCGGGCATGGTGGGCCTGATCGGCGGCAAGCAGGCCGCGAACGACCGGCTCGACGCGTTCTTCGCCTACGACCGGCTGCTGGAGGACCCCGCGAAGACGGCCCGCGAGGTCTGGGTCAACGGCCCGTACGCCTACTACAACGCCGACAAGTACAACCCGCAGAACGAGCCCGACCTGATCGCCCCGTACACCTACCTGTCCACCGGACAGCCGTGGAAGACGACCGACGTCGTGCACGCGGCGCTGACCCTGTTCACCGACGCGCCGACCGGCATGACCGGCAACGACGACCTCGGCACGATGTCCGCCTGGAACGTCCTGTCGTCCATCGGGATCTTCCCGGTGCAGCCCGGATACGACACCTGGGGTCTGTCCGCGCCCGTCTTCGAGCGGGTCGACCTCACCCTCGACCGGCGCTACTACCCGCGCGGCGCCCTGACGGTCACGGCGCCGGGCACCTCGGACACCGACCGGTACATCCAGGCGGCCCGCCTCGACGGTTCGCCGTACGGTCGTACGTATCTGACGACCGGCACCCTGAAGGGCATCCGTTCCCTCCGCTTCACGGTCGGCCCGGAGCCGTCCGAGTGGGGAACGGCGGCCTCCGCCGCGCCGCCGGTCCTGAAGTGACATCCGGCACACCCGGCGTGCACTGAGGAGAATGAGTCCCGGGGCGCCGCCGGCGGGGGGGGCGGGTGTGGGGGGTTTATGGGTGGTACATTTTTGTTGTTTTGAGTTAATAACAGGCCAGCGGGTGATTGAGGAGAA
>NZ_JBHYXD010000013.1:67804-73539 GCF_042751995.1 Streptomyces sp. NPDC059371
CGTGTGAGACGCCCGGCCCCGCGCGCTGCCGCCCTCGCTCACCCCCGAGCGAGCCCGCGCGGGCTCCTGAGTGTTACCGGACCCCCGCCGGCGAGCGGGGGGCCGGGACTTAATGCGCTGTTAACTGTGCGTAACTTGATCGTACTTGACCGTAATCACCAGTCCGGGTTTGACTGCATGTCCACCCGTCGTCGACGCGAGAGCAGCCCCTTGATCTCCGACCTCCTCGCACCACTCGACCTGGCGTTCTGGAACATCGAGTCCGACCGGCACCCGATGCACCTCGGAGCACTCGGTGTCTTCGCCGCGCACTCGCCCACCGCCGGCGCCCATGCCGCGGACCTGCTCGCGGCCCGCGCCGCCGCCGTTCCCGGGCTGCGCATGCGCATCCGCGACGTCTGGCAGCCCACCGCCCCGCTCGCCTTCGGCGGCGCCGCCCGCGAACCCGCGCCCGACTTCGAGCCGCTGGACCACGTCCTGCTGCACAAGCCGACCGCCGACTTCCACGCCGAGGCCGGGCGGCTCATGGAACGCCCGCTGGAGCGCGGCAGGCCGCCGTGGGAGGCGCATGTGCTGCCCGGCGAGGACGGCACGTCCTTCGCGGTGCTCTTCAAGTTCCACCACGCGCTCGCCGACGGACTCAGGGCGCTGATGCTCGCCGCCGCCATCATGGACCCGATGGATCTGCCGGAACCCCGTCCGCGTCCCGCGGAACCGTCCCGGGGGCTCTTCCCGGACGTCCGCAAGCTGCCCGGGCTGGTCCGCGACACCCTCTCCGACGTGAGCCGCGCCCTCGACATCGGCGCCTCGGTGGCCCGCGCCACCCTCACCGCGCAGTCCTCGCCCGCCCTCACCTCCGCGCCCACCGGCACCCGGCGCACGACCGGCGTGGTGGTCGACCTCGACGACGTGCACATCGTCCGCAAGACCGTGGGCGGCACCGTCAACGACGTCCTGATCGCCGTCGTCGCGGGCGCGCTGCGCCGCTGGCTCGACGAGCGCGGCGACGGCAGCGAGGGGGTCTCCCCGCGCGCCCTGATCCCCGTCTCCCGGCGCCGCCCGCGCACCGCGCAGCCGCAGGGCAACCGGCTCTCCGGCTACCTGATACGGCTTCCCGTCGACGACCCGGACCCGCTCGGGCGGCTGCGTGCCGTACGGACGGCGATGGACCGGAACAAGGACGCCGGACCCAACCGGGGCGCGGGCGCCGTCGCGCTGCTCGCCGACCACGTGCCGCCGCTCGGACACCGGATCGGCGGACCCGTCGTGGGCCAGGCCGCCCGGCTGCTGTTCGACATCCTCGTCACCAGCGTGCCGCTGCCCAGCCTCGGCCTGAAGCTCGGCGGCTGCCCGCTCACCGAGGTCTATCCGTTCGCCCCGCTGGCCCGCGGCCAGGCCCTCGCGGTGGCCGTCTCGACGTACCGGGGGAAGGTCCACTACGGGCTGGTCGCCGACGCCGAGGCCGTCCCGGACCTCGATCTGCTGGCCCGTTCCCTTGCCGAGGAGGTGCGCGTACTGATCACCGCCTGCACGCCATGATCACGACGGGTTTGGTGCCGCGCGCGATTGGTCCGTAAAATTCCGCCTTCGAAAGCGAGCGCGGTTCGAACGCGGCGCACCACCCGAGGAACGGCAGCAGCGATGACGGTGACAGAGGACGGCCGGGCGACCCCCGCCGTGGACACGACAGATGTGGCGGACGTCGCGTTCGGTCCCGGCATCGACCCGGAGCGGCTGGCGGTCTGCCTCGGCGTGCTCGACGAACTCGAGAAGATCGAGGTCGACCACCCCGACGCGATCGCCGTGCGCCGCGCCACCGCCGGCATCTACCGCATGGTGAAGCAGCGCCGCCGCCAGGAGCGCCGCGCCGCCAAGACGGCCCACGACAAGCTGGTCACCGAGTCCACCGCGACCGGTTCCGCCCAGCGCATCGACGACGAGACCGAGGGCATCCTCCCGTCGTCGGTGACGGAGGAGGGCAGGATCGCGGGCATACTCCAGCGCCCGCGCTCCTGCTACACCTGCAAGACGCGGTACGTCGAGGTCGACTACTTCTACCACCAGCTCTGCCAGGACTGCGCCGCCCTGAACCGCTCGCGCCGCGACGCCCGTACCGACCTCACCGGCAAGCGGGCGCTGCTCACCGGCGGCCGCGCCAAGATCGGCATGTACATCGCGCTGCGCCTGCTGCGTGACGGCGCGCACACCACGATCACCACGCGCTTCCCGAACGACGCGATCCGCCGTTTCAAGGCCATGGACGACTCGGCGGACTGGATCCACCGCCTGGAGGTCGTCGGCATCGACCTGCGCGACCCGGCCCAGGCCGTCGCCCTGGCCGACCGCGTCGCCGAGCAGGGCCCGCTCGACATCCTGATCAACAACGCCACGCAGACCGTGCGCCGGCTGCCGTCCGCGTACGCCGCGCTCGTCGAGAGCGAGAGCGCCCCGCTGCCCGCCGGTGAACTGCCCGCCCAGCACGTCATCGGCGCCTTCAACTCCGGCGCGGTCGACGGACTGCAGGCGCTGCCCGTCGGCGTCTCCGGCCTGGAGGCGCAGAAGGTGGCCGACCTCGCCCTGGTCGCCGGCAACGCCAGCGTGGTCCGCCACCGCGAGGGCACCGCCATCGACGCGGGCGGCCTGCTCCCCGACGTCGTCGACAGCAACACCTGGGTGCAGACCATCGAGCAGATCTCCCCGGTCGAGCTGCTCGAGACCCAGCTCTGCAACTACACGGCGCCATTCATCCTGATCAGCAAGCTGCGGCCGCAGATGGCCGAGGCCGCCCGCACGGCGTCCACCGGGCGCGCGTACGTCGTCAACGTCTCCGCGATGGAGGGCGTGTTCGGCCGCGGCTACAAGGGTGCCGGTCACCCGAACACGAACGCCGCGAAGGCCGCCATGAACATGGTGACCCGTACCAGCGCCCAGGAGATGTTCGAGACCGACGGCATCCTGATGACCTCGGTCGACACCGGCTGGATCACCGACGAGCGCCCGCACTACGACAAACTGCGCCTGGCCGACGAGGGCTTCCACGCCCCCCTCGACCTCGTCGACGGCGCCGCCCGCGTCTTCGACCCGATCGTCCGCGGCGAGCTGGGCGAGGACCTGTACGGCGTCTTCCTGAAGGACTACACGCCCGGCAAGTGGTGAGCCTCCGGCCAGGACGGACGCGCCCTACGGCGCGGACCCTCGTACCCCGGGGGTCCGCTGCCGCAGCCGTTCCTGGACGGGCGCGGCGGGGGAGCCGGTGTAGGCCGCCCGCACGCGCGTGCCCCCGTCGACCAGCAGGTCGGCACCGGTGATCCACCCGGCCGCGTCGGAGACCAGCCAGGTCACGGCGGCGGCGACGTCCTCGGGCCGTCCGATACGCCCGAGCGGGAGCGAGGCGCCCAGTCCGGCCTCGGCGCCCTCCCACACGAAGCGGGCCATCTCGGTACGGACGAGGCCGGGGGAGACCGAGTTGACCCGCACCTTCGGGGCCAGCTCGCCGGCCAGTTGCCGGGTCAGATGGAGCAGGGCGGCCTTGCTGGTGCCGTACGCCCCGATCTGCGGGCCGACGTGTGCGGCACCCTCCGTGCAGACGTTGACCACGGACCCGCCGTGCTCGCCCATCCAGGACCGCCAGGCGTACTGCACCAGTCGCAGCGGCGCCTCGACGTTCACGGCGAACGCCTCGCGCCAGCGTTCCGGGTCGGCGTCCATGAGCGGGCCGTAGGGCTGATTGGTCGCCGCGTTGTTGACCACGACGTCCAGGCGTCCGAAGGAGCGCAGCGTCAGGCCGGTCAGTTCCCTCAGGTGCGCCGCGTCGGTGACGGAACCGGCGAGCCCGATGCCGCCGACCCGCTCGGCCGCGCGCCGCACCGCGTCCGGGTCCCGCGCGCTCACGCACACCCGGACACCCGCTCCGGCGAGCGCCTCGGCGACGGCGAGACCGATTCCGCGCGAGGCGCCGGTGACGACGGCGGCCCTGCCCTCGAGTCCGTACGGCGACGTCATCCGCGTACCGTCTCATGACGGGCCGTCAGCCGACAGCCCTCCGAGCCGACCGCCGCTGACCGCTGACCGCTGACCGCTGACCGCTGACCGCCGAACGCCGAACGCCGAACGCAACGCCGGACGCCGGACGCCGAACGCGGCGAACGCGGTGGGCGCGGGCCGCGCGGAGCCGGCCGTCAGTCGGCGGCGCCCAGCCGCGCGGAACGTTCCGCCAGTCCCGCCGCCGGCCCCGGGCGTCGCGGATGCCGTGCGCCGGTGTGGTCGCCCGCCCACGCCGAACGCTCCGCCACCAGCTCCAGCAGCGTGCGCCAGTCCTCCATGTCCCCGGCGTACAGACCGGGTACCCGGCCGGCGTCGTCCGCCTGCCGCAGGGTCACCGCGTCCTCGGCCAGCGGGTCGTGCCCGAACGCGGCCGCCTCCTGGCGGGTCATCGCGCCGCCCGGGACGGCCGGGGTGAGCGGTCCGCGCGGGGCCGGTCCGTGGCCCGTCGAGCCGGCCGCGAGGTAGCGGCCCGCCGCGACGTGCAGCCGGACGAGTCCGGAGACCCGCTCGCCGAGGAGCGGCCGTACCGCGTCGGCGGCGAGACCGGCGTGCCCGGCCTCGTCACCGGGCCTGAGCAGATGCCCGATGTCGTGCACCAGGCCCGCGACCTGGAGTTCCTTGTCGCTGGGGTGGCCCCGGCGCAGGAGCGCGGCGGTCTGCAGGGCGTGGTCGTGCAGATCGACGGTATCGCCGGCGGGCGGTCCTCCGCCCGGGCGGAGCCGGGAGTGGGCGAGCTCGGAGGCGCCGTGGACGCCCCGGCACGCGTGCAGCAGATCCATCAGCTCCTCGACGCCGCGCAGCTCCATGCGTCAGTCCTCCCGCGAGAAAGGCCGTTGCCGTGCGACAGCACAGCATGGCCTCCTTGCGAACCGGCCAACGGGACCTGAACTGCGTGACGTCTTCGGGCCGGCCGCGCGCGACGGCCGTCGGCCGATGGTGACTCAGTCCTGCCCCCGGGCGACGCCGACGCCCCCGTCCAGGGGCGATATTGAGCCGAATGGGTGGTCGCGAAGAGGGCATCATGTTTCAAATCGCCGCAGATCGAGGCTTGATGGAGCCTGGATGACGTGTGACAGTAACCTCACGTTTTCAGCCCCATAGAGCGGGGGCCTGCTCATTTGGTTAGGCTGTAGCCGACGGACAGACTTACTGGGGTCCACCCACACCCACGGTCCGTCCCGGGACATGCCGGTCACCACGGCCTGCTCTCACACGAGTTACCGGCGCCACCGCGTCCCTAACTGCTTCGACTCAGACCCGAGCGGACGTCAGGCGACCCGAGAGCACCGGGCCCTAGCGTCCCGAGGGTGACCCGACACATAAGGAGTGCGCGGTGACACCAGAGAAGACGAATCTCGATCAGGACCCCAAGGAACGCACGGACCGCCTCGGCGCTGGGTCCGACACCAAGCTCGGAAGCCTGGACGTGTGGGCCAGGTCCGCTCCCATCCGCCTCGCGGGCTACGAGGACGACCTCGCGGAGCCCCACATCCTGCCGAGCGTCGACTGACCGACGCCAGGAGCCGGCGCGAGCGAGGACGGCACGGGAGTGCCGGACCCGCGTTCACGCCGAGCAGGAGAAGCCGCGGGCGGAAAACCGCCGCCGCGTCGGGTTTGGTCGGCAACAACCGCCCCGCCGCCCCCCCCGCGGCGCCGGGCCCCCCCCCGGCGGGCCCCCCGGCCCCCAACCC
>NZ_JBHYXD010000013.1:73549-99413 GCF_042751995.1 Streptomyces sp. NPDC059371
CCGCCGCCCTCTCGCGCGCGCGCGGCGGTCGGGCGGGGGTGGGGCGCCCCGCGTTACCCGCCGGGCAGACTCCGCGGCGCCCCACCCCCGGCCGCGGCTTCGGTATGTGACGTCACCTCCCGCCCGGCCGCCTCCCGCGCGGCGACGGCCTCCGGCCGGGCGTCCCCCCTGGCCCCTAGCCGAGCGGAGCCGTGCGCCGCCACGGGTGGAGTACCTCGAGTTGCCCGGCCACGTCGAGCAGTGCATCCTCCGAGCCGGGCATGCCCACGAGCTGAACGGCGCCGGGCGCCCCGTTCGGCAGCTTGCCGAACGGGACGGACATCGCGGGCCAGCCGGTGAGGTTCCAGGGCGGGGTCATCGGCGAGTAGTTGGTATTGGCCAGGACGTTGCGCAGCCAGCCCCGCTTGTGCCAGTCGACGGACGCGGGGCTGCGCCGGGCGAGCGCCGGGGTGAGCAGCACGTCGTACTCCGCGAAGAACGCCGCGAGACGTCCGCGCAGCTGCTCGCGGCGCTCTCCCTTGCGCACGCCCGTCACGAAGCGGCGGCCGACCGCGGCGTGCACGCGGGTGCGCCGGGCCAGTCGGCGCGGGTCGAGATCCTCGGCGTCCACCGCGGTGCCCGCCGTCCAGTGCGCGAGCGAGGTCGTGCTCAGCCACAGCGGGTACGGCGGATTCGCGGTCCGCACCCGGTGACCCGCCTCGGCCAGCAGGGCGGCGGCCTCCCGGGCGGCGTTCGTATACGGCCGCGTGACGTGGATTCCGGCCAGCGGGCTTCGCACCGACAGGGCGATCCTGCGAGTGGCGGGCTCCGCGGGCGGGGCCGGCTCGATGTCCGCGAGGAGGGCGTACATCAGCCGCGCGTCCTCGACCGTCGTGGCCAGCGGGCCGTTCTCCGACATGCCGAACCAGTCGCCGTGACCGATCCCGGCGGGTATCACCCCGTGGCCCGGTTTCAGGGTCACCAGACCACAGTTGGCGGCCGGGATGCGCAGCGAACCCATGCCGTCGTTGCCGAGCGCGATCGGCACCATCGCGGCGGCGACCGCGGCCGCGCTGCCGCCCGAGGAGCCGCCCGCCGTACGGGACAGGTCCCAGGGGTTGCGCGCGTTGCCGTACACGCCCTCCGTGGTGCCGAAGACGCAGAGTTCGGGCACGTTCGTCAGCCCCACCACGACGGCGCCCGCCGCACGCAGCCGGGCCACGGTGACGTGATCCTCGTCGGCGAGGGCCTCAGGGGTCGCGGCGGAACCGTTGCGGGTCTGTTCCCCGCGCACCGCGAGGTTGTCCTTCACCGCCACCGGCACGCCCGCCAGGGGGAGCCGGCCGAGGTCCCTGCCGGCCAGCTCGTCGGCCTCCGCGAGGGCGGCCTCGGCGCGGACCGTGCGGAAGGCGCCGACGCGCCCGTCGAGGCGTTCGATCCGCGCGAGGTGTTCGGCCACCACCTCGCGGGGGGTGACCTTCTTCTCGCGTACGGCTGCGGCGATCTCGGTGGCGGTCCGGCCGGCCCAGGTGGTCACGGGCGCTCCTCACTCGTGTCGTACTGGTGAGTAGTTACGGGGAGCACTCTGCCCGCAGCCCGGGCGCCGCGTCGAGGGTCCGCGACCCCCGACCTTCGGTCCGGCCTCCCGGTTCTCGCGTGACGCGGCGGCCGGCGTGCCTCCCGAGGGCGACCGACGGGCCCCCGAGTGCGGCCGGATCGGTCCCGGGCGTGCCCGGCCGGCGGCCCGGCCGTCGGACCGGAGCGTGCCCGACGCTGTACGCGGACGGGTGGGCGGGGAGATCCTCGGGACCGAGCATTCCTCCGCACCCGGCCCTGGACCCCCTGTCGCCGACGGAAAGGCCCGCCGTGCCCCCGACCTCCGCCCGCGTCGTCGCGGTCGACACCCATGACATCCGCTTCCCCACCTCGCGCGAGCTCGACGGCTCGGACGCGATGAATCCGGACCCCGACTACTCGGCCGCGTACGTCGTGCTGCGCACCGACGCCTCCGACGGAGCCGAGGGGCACGGCTTCGCCTTCACCATCGGGCGGGGCAACGACGTCCAGGTCGCCGCGATCGACGCGCTGCGGGGACACGTCGTCGGGCGGTCCCTCGACGAGCTGTGCGCCGACCCCGGCTCCCTCTCACGGGACCTCGTCGGCGACAGCCAACTGCGCTGGCTCGGACCGGAGAAGGGCGTGATGCACATGGCGATCGGCGCCGTCGTCAACGCCGTGTGGGATCTGGCCGCACGGCGCGCCCACCGTCCGCTGTGGCGACTGCTCGCGGAAGCCGCACCCGAATGGCTCGTCTCCCAGGTCGACTTCCGCTACATCACGGACGCGCTGACGCCCGACGAGGCGCTGCGCCTGCTGCACCGGGGCAGGGAAGGCGCCGAGGAGCGCGCCGCGACCCTGCGCGAACGGGGCTACCCCGCCTACACCACCTCGCCCGGCTGGCTCGGCTACAGCGACGAGAAGCTCACCCGGCTGGCCGTCGAGGCCGTCGCCGGGGGATTCCGGCAGATCAAGCTGAAGGTGGGCGCCGACCTGGGGGACGACCTGCGCCGCCTCCGCGCCGCCCGGGCCGCGGTCGGCCCGGACATCCGTATCGCCGTCGACGCCAACCAGCGCTGGAACGTGGACGAGGCGATCACCTGGACCAAGGCGCTCGCCGAGTACCGGCCGTACTGGATCGAGGAGCCGACCAGCCCCGACGACATCCTCGGCCACGCCGCCGTGCGCGAAGCGGTCGTCCCGGTCAAGGTCGCCACCGGCGAGCACGTGCACAACCGCGTCGTCTTCAAGCAGCTCCTCCAGGCCGGCGCCATCGACATCCTGCAGATCGACGCGGCACGGGTCGGCGGTGTCAACGAGAACCTCGCCATCCTGCTCCTCGCCGCCAAGTTCGGCGTCCCGGTCTGCCCGCACGCCGGAGGGGTGGGCCTGTGCGAACTCGTCCAGCATCTCTCGATGTTCGACTTCGTCGCCCTGTCCGGCACCACCCACGACCGCGTCATCGAGTACGTGGACCATCTGCACCACCACTTCACCGATCCGGTGGTGATCCGGGACGGCCACTACACGGCGCCCACCGCGCCGGGCTTCTCCGCCGCTATGCGGCCCGAGTCCATCGCGGAGTTCGGCTATCCCGGCGGCACCTTCTGGGCCGCCGACCTCGCCCGGCACCAGACCGACGACCCGAAGGGAAAGCCCGTATGACGGACTCTCAGGAACTCGACGGGCTCAGGGCGCTGGTGACCGGAGGTGCCTCCGGGATCGGCAGGGCGACCGCCGGTCTCCTCGCCGCGCGCGGCGCGCGGGTCGCCGTCCTCGACCTCGACCCGTCGTCCGTCGGCAGACCGCTGACCGGCCACCGGGCCGACGTCACCGACGACGCCTCCGTGCGCGCGGCCGTCGCCGCCGCGGTCGCGGACCTGGGCGGCCTCGACATCCTGGTCAACAACGCGGGCATCGGCGCCCGCGGCACCGTCGAGGACAACGACGACGCCGAGTGGCACCGGGTCCTGGACGTCAATCTCCTCGGCATCGTGCGGACGACCCGCGCCGCCCTGCCCCATCTGCGGGAATCCGCGCACGCGTCCGTCGTGAACACCTGCTCGGTCGCGGCCACGGCGGGACTGCCCCAGCGGGCGCTGTACTCGGCGTCGAAGGGCGCCGTCCTCGCGCTGACCCTCGCCATGGCCGCCGACCACGTCGGCGAAGGCATCCGCGTCAACTGCGTCAACCCCGGCACCGTGGACACCCCTTGGGTCGGCCGGCTCCTGGACGCCGCCCCCGATCCGGCCGCCGAACGCGCCGCGCTGGAGGCCCGCCAGCCCACCGGGCGTCTGGTGTCGGCGGCGGAAGTCGCGGGAGCCATCGCCTACTTGGCGAGCCCGCTGTCCGGATCCACCACCGGCACCGCGCTCGCGGTGGACGGCGGGATGCAGGGACTGCGGCCGCGCCCGGTGGTCCGGTGAACTCCCTCGGCGCCGCCGGCGTCCCCGTCAGCGCGCTGTCCTTCGGCGCCGCCGGCATCGGCAACCTGTACACCGAGGTCACCGACGAGCAGGCGTACGAGGCCGTCGGCGCCGCCTGGAAGAGCGGCATCCGCTACTTCGACACGGCCCCGCACTACGGCCTCGGCCTCTCCGAACGACGCCTGGGCGTGGCCCTGCGCGACCTGCCCCGCGCGCGGTACACGGTCTCGACCAAGGTGGGCCGCCTGCTGGAGCCCGCCGGCACGGGCGGCGACGACCGGGCGGACGGCTTCGCGGTGCCCGCCACCCACCGCCGGGTCTGGGACTTCAGCACCGACGGCGTACGGCGGAGCCTGGACGCCAGCCTCGAACGGCTCGGCCTCGACCGTGTGGACGTCGTCTACCTCCACGATCCCGACGACCACGCCGAACAGGCTTTCCGCGAAGGCTTTCCCGCACTGGCCGAGCTGCGCTCGCAGGGCGTGGTGCGCGCGATCGGCGTGGGCATGAACCAGACGCGGATGCTGACCCGGTTCGTCCGCGAGACCGATGTCGACGTGGTGCTCTGCGCGGGCCGTTACACCCTGCTGGACCACGACGCACTCACCGAACTGCTGCCCGCCGCCCAGGCCCGCGGCACCTCCGTCGTCATCGGCGGCGCCTTCAACTCCGGTCTGCTGGCCGACCCGAGACCCGGAGCGACGTACAACTATGCCGTGGCACCGGGCGAGTTGCTGGACCGCGCTCTGCGGCTCAAGGAGATCGCGGGACGCCACGGCGCCACCCTGCGCGCCGCCGCCCTGGCCTTCCCCGCCGCGCACCCGGCGGTGGTGAGCGTCCTGGCCGGGGCCCGCTCGGCGGAGGAAGTCCGTGACTGCGCCGAGCGGTTCGCGGAGCCGGTGCCCCCGGACTTCTGGCGGGAACTGCGCACGGAGGGCCTGCTCCCCGACACCGCGCCCCTCCCCGCCGAAGCCCCCACGACCGCAGCCCTCCCCATCTCCGGCCCTGCGACCGCACCCCGCCCCGGCCCCGGCCCCGCCCCGGAGCGTCCGTGACCGTCGACGCGCACCACCACGTCTGGGACCTGTCGGTCCGCGACCAGGACTGGATCACCGGACCCGGACTGCGGCCCCTGCGGCGGAACTTCGCGATCACCGACCTCGAACCGGTGGCCGCGGCCGCCGGGGTCGACCGCACCGTCCTCGTCCAGACGGTCACCGAGGCCGAGGAGACCCCGGAGCTGCTCGCGCTCGCGGAGCACAGCACCCTGGTGGCGGGCGTGGTCGGGTGGACGGACCTGACCCGGCCGGACGTCGCCGACGAACTCGCGCGGCTGCGGGAGCTCCCCGGCGGCCCTCGCCTCAGCGGCATCCGCCACCAGGTCCAGGGCGAACGCGACCCGGGATGGCTGCTGCGCCCCGACGTGCGGCGGGGACTGGCCGCCGTCGCGGACGCGGGCCTCGTCTACGACCTGGTCGTCCTGCCCCGCCAACTGCCCGTCTGCGCCCGGGCGGCCGCCGAACACCCCGGACTCGTCTTCGTCCTGGACCACCTGGGTAAGCCGCCGATCGCCGGAGGTGCCCCGGAGCCCTGGGCGGGCGCCGTCCGTGAACTGGCCGCACTGCCCAACACCGTCTGCAAACTCTCCGGCATGGTCACCGAGGCGGACCCGGCGCGCCTGACCCCGGGTGACCTGCGGCCGTACGCCGACACGGTCCTGGACGCCTTCGGCCCGCAGCGCACGATGTTCGGCTCCGACTGGCCCGTGTGCACACTCGCCGCGACCTACGGACAGGTCCTTGGGACGGCGGAGGAGCTGACGGCGGGACTCGACGAGAGCGAGCGCCGGTCCGTCTTCACCGGCACCGCCACCCGCGTCTACCGTCTGTGACCCGCAACCCGCGTCCACCGCCCGTGACCGCCGTCCGCCGCTTCCTCCGGATCAGCGTGGAACCCCCCGGCTCGGAGGCTCATTCCAGCCGGGTCGGCGGGAGGAAGTCGCGCACATAGGTCCGGTGCCAGCACGCGCCCGTCTCGCGCAGCTCGCTCCAGGTCGTGTAGCGGTAGCGGAAGAGCCGGGCGCGGACGTAGCGCGGCGGCGCGTCGGCCGGGAACGGGGAGCGGCGCAGCAGCCGCAGCGTGTCGGGGTCGTTCTCCAGCAGCCGCTCCACGAGACCGGAGAACCAGGTGCCGGCATAGCCGGGAGACAGCCCGACGAACCACATCAGCCAGTCGAGCCGCAGATGGTAGGGCGCGAACTGGCGCGGCCAGTGCCGTGGATCACCCGGCTTGCCCTTGAACTCGTACTCCCGCCAGTCGGCGTCCTCGCGCGGCACCGCGTCCGCCGTGCCCTCGACGACCACCTCGTGGCGCATCCTGCTGACGCTGCCGAACGCCCCGTAGGTGTTCACGAGATGAAGCGGGTCGAAGGAGCGGTTCATGACCTGCCGCCGGGAGACCAGATTGCGTGCCGGCCGGTAGCCGAGGGCGAGCAGACCCGCGGCCACCACCAGTACGACCACCTCGTACCACAGGGGTGTCGCCGGGGTCCGCGGCGCGGTGACGGGTAGTTCGGTCACGCTCAGGGCGAGGACGATCGTCGTCCAGTTCAGCCAGGCGAAGTTGCCGGAGAGCACCAGCCAGAGCTGGGTCAGGATCATCAGCGAGGCCGCCGCCGTCGCGATCGGCTGGGGGGTGAACAGCAGCACCGGAAGCACGAGTTGGGTGAAGTGGTTGGCCGCCGCCTCGATCCGGTGGAACGGCCCCGGCAGACGGTGGAAGAACCAGCTCAGCGGACCTGGCATCGGCTGGGTCTCGTGGTGGTAGTAGAGGCAGGTCAGCTTCCGCCAGCAGGCGTCGCCCCGCATCTTGATCAGCCCCGCGCCGAACTCCACACGGAACAGCACCCAGCGCATGAGGAACAGCACGACGACAGGCGGCGCCACCTCGTCGTTGCCGAGGAACACCGCGAGGAAACCCACCTCGAGGAGCAGTGACTCCCAGCCGAACGCGTACCAGGTCTGGCCGACGTTGACGACCGACAGGTACAGGGCCCACGGCACGAGCCACAGCAGCATCGCGCCCCAGAGCGGCAGCAGCCCGTCGAGTCCGGCGGCCAGCGCCAGCGACACCGCGCAGCCCGTCCAGCACCAGGCGGCGTAGAAGCGGTCGGAGTAGCGCCAGTGGAACACGCTCGGCGCGTCCCGGAACGCGACGTGCCGCACGAATCGGGGCACGGGCAGCATCCCGCGCTCCCCGGTCAGCGCACGGAACTGCAGGGCCGCGCCCAGGAACGCGACCAGATAGAGCACGGCCAGCCCCCGCTGGAACACCAGTCGGCTCAGCTCGTACCCGGGTGCGACGAACCACTCCATGGCGCGTGCTCCTCTCCCTTCCATTGTGACGCTGGGTGACCGTTTTCCGCTTGCGTGCGCCAAGAGGGTGACGCAGAGAATGAGGCACGAACAGCCCGGGACGAACGGGAGAACGCGTGCACATACCCACCAGGACCTCGGTCGCGGCCTGCGCGCTCGCGGCGGCACTCCTCGTCGCCGCGGGCTGTGGCGGCGGGGGCGGGCACACGGCGCCGAACGGATCCACCGGCGGCGACGTGCTTCTCCAGCCCCTCGCGGTCCGGGGGCCCGACCCCTTCACGGCGCCCACCGACACCACCCCCGCGCCCCGGGCGCCCGTCACCCGAACGCCGCAACCCACGGCCACCGGCACCCAGGGCGCGCGCACCGTCTCGGGCGCCACCCCGGGCCTGTACGGCGGCACCCGCAACGCCGGGAGCTGCGATGTGGAGAAGCAGATCCGCTACCTCACCGCCGACCCGGCCAAGGCCCGCGTCTTCGCCGAACTCTCCGGCGTCTCACCGGGGTCCGTCCCCGACTATCTGCGGCAGCTCACCCCGGTCGTGCTGCGCGCCGACACCGGCGTCACGGACCACGGCTTCGCCGCCGGACGGGCGACGGGCTACCAGGCCGTGCTCCAGACCGGTACGGCCGTCCTCGTCGACGACCGGGGCGTTCCCAGGGTCCGCTGCGCCTGCGGCAACCCGCTGGGCCGGCCCACCGCGCTCGACAAGAACCCGGACACCCGCGGCACGCCCTGGAGCGGGTACCGGCCCGCCCGGGTCGTCATGGTGACGCCGTCGCCCGACGTGATCACCGCCATCACGATCGTCGACGACGGCGACGACACCTGGATCGAGCGGCCGGTCGGATACGAGGGCCACCGCCACGACCACGCCGTACCACCGCCCGACGGCTCGGTCCCCGCGCCGCACGGCTCCGCTCCCGCGCAGGAGCCCTCCACCGGCACCTCGGAGGGAGGCCGGAGCCCGTCCCCCGGCGCCTCCGACTGCGCCACACCGACCGCGACGGTGACCCCGACACCGGGCACCGGCGAGGGAACCCCGGGCGAGAGCGCAGGGCCGCGCACCGCGCCCACCGGTCCCACGGCCAGTGACAGTCCCACACCCACCGGCGGTCCCACGGACGACACCGCCATGGACGTCGCCGCGCCGGGCCGCGCCGCGCGCCCGAGTGCCGAGCCCCCGCACTGCCCGAGAGCCACCGTCACGGCATCGCCCACGGCGGGGCCCGGGACCAGCCCGGCCCCCTCGGGCGGCACCGCGGCCCCGCCGACCGACCCGGCCGCCCCCGACCGCTCCGGCTCCCCGGAGCCCCCGGCGTCAGAGGTCCCGTCCGACGAGCCGGGCACCCCCACCGAGGACACCGGCCCGGACAGCCCCGACGCACCCGACGGCGGGCTGATCCCCGACGCGCCGACCGGTCCCGACAGCGTCTTCGAGGTCTCGGCCGACACCCCCGGCACGTGAACACGTCCGCGTCCCGGGGCCCCGGAACCATGCCCTCCAGAAGTCGAACAATCGGGCAAATGCTGGCATGGTGGCCCCATGGTTGATCGGGGAGCGAGCGCCCTGTCACTCCCGGACGACTGGCCCGCCCACCCGGATCCGATCCTGGCGCTCAACCGCATGGGCAGCTTCGACTGGGACCTGGACACCGGTCTGATGCAGATGGACGCCCAGGCCCACGAGGTCTTCGACGTGCGCCCGGACGAATACGACGGGCAACCCGCCACCCTGTCCATGCGCGTCCCGCCCGGGGAGTCGCGCCGCCTCGACACGATGGTCTCCCACGCCCTCAAGGACGGCAGCGAGAACTACGGCGCCTACTTCCGCATCCGCCGCCGCGACGGCGCCCTGCGCTGGACCCACACCCAGGGCTACATCCGCCGCGACGAGAACGGCCGGCCACGCCGGATCATCGGCATCGTCCGCGACGCCACCGACGAGCTAGACGAGAGCGCGGCACGCCGTGAACAGGCCGCCCAGAACGAGGTACGGCGCCAGCAGACCAGCGTCGTCCAGCTCACCACGGCCGCGCTGGCCCACGCCGTCACCGTGCAGGACGTCATCGACGTGCTGCAGGACACCCACGGCCTCACCCATCTCGGGGCGGCCAGCCTGGTCATGGGCCTGGTGGAGGCCGGCCGCATCCGCATGGTCGCCACGGGACCCGTGGACAGCTACGTCCCCGGCACCCGCGTCACACGCCTGGACGCGCAGTACCCGATGAACGAGGTCGTCCGCAGTCTCGCGCCGCACTTCATCGAGTCGCCCGAGGAGTTCGCCGAGTCGTACCCGCTCCTGTGGCCCAACATCACCGATCTGAAGATCACCTCGGCCGCGTATCTGCCGCTCATCGTGCAGGCCCGCCCCATCGGCGCGATCGGCCTGCTCTACAACGACCGCCACGGCTTCTCGGAGGACGAGCGCAACGTCCTCGTCGCGCTCGGCAGCAGCATCGCCCAGAGCCTCCAGCGGGCCATGTTCTTCGAACAGGAGAAGGACCTCGCCCAGGGCCTCCAGCAGGCCATGCTGCCGCGCTCCATCCCCAGCGTGTCCGGCGCCGACATCGCCGTCCGCTACCGCTCCGCCTCGCTCGGCCGCGACATCGGCGGCGACTGGTACGACCTGATCCCGCTGCCCGGCGGCCGCGTCGGCGCCGTCATCGGCGACGTCCAGGGACACGACACCCACGCCGCCGCCGTCATGGGCCAGCTCCGCATCGTCCTGCGCGCCTACGCGGCCGAGGGCCACACCCCGGCCACCGTGATGGCCCGCGCCTCGGTCTTCCTCCACGAACTCGACACCGACCGCTTCGCGACCTGCCTGTACGCGGAGATCGACCTGTCCACCGGGGTGACCCAGCTCGTCCGGGCCGGCCACATCGACCCGCTCGTCCGGTACCCCGACCGGACCTGCCGGCGGCTGCCCCTCGAAGGCGGCCTGCCGCTCGGCCTGTCCGCCGAGTTCGGACGCCTCGAATACCCGGTCGCCACCGTCGAGCTCGACCCCGGCCAGACCCTGTTGCTGTGCACCGACGGGCTCGTCGAGGAGCCGGGTGTCGACCTCGACGAGGGCATGCGCATCCTCGGGGACCTCATCCGCGGCGGCCCGGACGACGTCAGCGACCTCGCCGACCGGCTCATCGACATGGCCGAGGACCGCGGCGGCGACGACGACGTCGCCCTGCTGCTCCTGCGCCGCCACGGGCTGATCGACCAGCGCGCCGGCGGACGCCTTCAGCAGCACGTGGCGCCCGGCGACCCGGAGGCGCTCAGCGAGGCCCGCCACATGATCCGGGCCGCCGTGCGCGCGTGGGGAGCCCGGGACCGGGCCGACGAGATCGAGCTGGTCGCCGACGAACTGATCACCAACACCCTCATGCACACCGAGGGTTCGGCCATCGTCACCCTGCGCGTCCTGGCCGGATCCGAACGCAGACTGCGCGTCGAGGTCGAGGACTCCTCCAGCGCGCTGCCGCGCCGCCGCGAGGCGGGAGAGTCCGGTGTCTCGGGCCGCGGACTGCTGCTCGTCGACCGCCTCACCGACGTCTGGGGGGTCGAGGCGCGCGGCGGCGGCAAGGTCGTGTGGTGCGAGTTCATGGTCCGGGAGCGCGCCTGATCCCTGGCGCCGTCGGCGCCGGATGGCACTCTGGACGTATGCCGGAACTGCCCGAGGTCGAAGCGCTCAAGGATTTCCTGGCCGAGCATCTCGTCGGCCGCCGGATCGTGCGCGTGCTGCCCGTCGCCGTCAGCGTCCTGAAGACGTACGACCCTCCCGTCTCCGCGCTGGAGGGACGCGAGGTCACGGCCGTCCGCCGGTTGGGCAAGTTCCTGGACATCGGCACGGACGGCCCGCACCTCGTCACGCATCTGGCCCGCGCGGGCTGGCTGCACTGGAAGGACACGCTCCCGGACGGCCCGCCCCGGCCCGGCAAGGGGCCGCTCGCGCTGCGCGTCGCCCTGGAGACAGGCGAGGGCTTCGACCTCACCGAGGCGGGCACCCAGAAACGCCTCGCCGTGTACGTCGCCGAGGACCCGGAGCAGCTTCCCGGCGTGGCCCGGCTCGGCCCGGACCCGCTCGCCGGCGACTTCGACGAGGAGCGGTTCGCCGGGCTGCTCCAGGGCGAGCGGCGCCGGCTCAAGGGCGCGCTCCGCGACCAGAGCCTGATCGCGGGCGTGGGCAACGCCTACAGCGACGAGATCCTGCATGCCGCCCGGATGTCCCCCTTCAAGATCGCCTCCTCGCTGACCCCCGAGGAGACCCGGCGGCTGTACGAGGCGCTGCGCGGCACGCTCACCGACGCGGTGGAGCGCTCCCACGGGCTGGCCGCCGGGCGGCTGAAGTCGGAGAAGAAGAGCGGTCTGCGGGTGCACGGGAGAACGGGGGAGCCCTGTCCTGTGTGCGGCGACACCATCCGCGAAGTCTCCTTCAGCGATTCCTCGTTGCAGTACTGCCCGACCTGCCAGACGGGTGGCAAGCCGCTGGCGGACCGGCGGATGTCCCGGCTGCTCAAGTAGGCGGTCCGAGCGGGCGGATCGAACGAGCGGATCACGCAGACGGTCCGGGCGGACGGATCACGCAGGCGGTCCGGGCGGGCGGTCGCTCGGTGTCCCCGGCGGTGGGACGGGCTTCGCTCAGGGGGAGTTGAGCGTCACGAGGTGTTCGCCGTCCGCCGTGCGCACCTCGAAACCGCGGATCTCGTCGGTCCGCATCGACGAGCCGCCCTGCATGGTGATGGCGGCCTGGTTGTGCGCGGGCTCCATCCAGCTCGTCACCGACTGCTCCGAGCCGTCCTTGCCGATGGCGACGAGCTCGCAGGAACGGGGACCCTTGGCGTCCTTGACCTCGACCTCGATGTCGCTGCCCCAGAGCCGTTCCCGGGTCGTCACCTGGGCCCACACCCCGGTCTCCGCGTCGGTCCTGGCCATCTGGCTCGACGGGGGGCCGTCCGCGACGACCGAGTCCGTGGGGGAGTCGTGGCCGACCACGAGCGCGAGCGCGGGGCCGCCGGTCGCGAGGACCACGGAGGCGGCCAGGGCGAACAGGAGGCGCCGGCGTCCGGCCCGGTTGCGTGCGGCGACCTCGCCGAGCAGCCGGTCGAGCAGCCGCGGCCCGGGGGCGGCGAACGGGTGGACGCTGCGCGGCGTCGACCGCCGGTACAGCATCAACTGCCGTGTGGCGGGGCGGTACTCGCTGACGAACGCCGTGCACTGAGCGCACTCCACGAGGTGGTCCTCGAAGCGGAAGGCTTCCGCCTCGCCGAGCACGCCGAGCGCATAGGCGCCGACGTCGCGATGCCGTTCCAGGGACCTCATACCGAATACCGAATCCTCGTGGCGTTGGTGCGGACTGTGAGTGGTGTTGCTGTTGCCCACGGGTACGCAGCAGACCGTCGAATCACTCAAGACTCGTCAGGAATCGGGGTGAAGACATTCGGAGCGGGGGCGCTCGCGGATTGGTGCGAGCCCCGGAAAATTGTCCCGGGACCGGTCGCGGCCGTCGCCGGAAGCCTTTCCGGCGCGGTCACGGCCGTCGTCAGAAGAGGTGGATGGCCAGATGCCCGAGCGGCAGCCCCAGCCGCCAGGCCGCCGTCCACACCTTGGGACCGTCGTCCTCACCGGGCACGGAGCCGCCGCCGGGCACCGCGTCGAGGTCCGGAGCGAGGAGTTCCGTCTCCTCCAGCCATCGCCAGGCCGCGGACGCCAGCTCCAGATCGGGATCGGGCGCGGCGCATCCGGTCGCCTCGGCCGCGCGCAGTTCCAGGTGCTCGCGCACCCAGGCGTGCCAGGGCTGGTCGTAGGCCGTCAGTGAAAGCCAGGTCTCGAGTTGGGTGATGACCCGGATCCCGGAGAGTTCACCGCCGCTGTCGGACAGGAAGATCGTCAGCGCGAGGGCGTCGCGCCCGGCGCGGAACTCGAAGGAGGTGGGCGGCATCAGGTCGCCCGTCCGCAGCAGTTCGTCGGCGATGTACTCGGCGTACAACCAGGCCATGGGGACGGTGAGTTCGCCCCCGCCGGTGCCGTCCGTGCTCTCTTGCCCTCTGTGCAGCATCCCTTCCTGCCTTCCTCCGGTGCGTGCGCGTCGCCCGACCCCGGGCCCCAGTCCGGAAAACGGATGAGGCAAGCTGATTGCTCAACCATGGTCCTCGGCAAGGCGCTTTACGGAGGTTTGACTAAGCCTTCGGTTTCACCGCAGGTCGGCCGCATATCCGGGAAGAACCCGGCGCAGGGCGCGCAGCGCGTAGTACGCGCGAGATTTCACCGTACCGGGTGGAATGCCCAGCGCCGCGGCGGCCTCCGCCACACTGGCCCCCTGGAAGTACACCAGCACCAGGACTTCACGGTGTTCGGGAGTGAGAGTCTTCACAGCCTCCCGCACATCGAGCGTCGCCGCCGACCGTTCGGCGTGATCGGCGCAGATCCGCGCGTTGTCGAGGACGTGGTCGCCGACCTCCGGGGGCCGGGCCTGCCGGGCCCGCCGCGCGTCGATGGCCAGCCGCCGTCCCACGGTCAGCAGCCAGGGCCGTACGGAGTCGAAGTCGTCCGCACGCAGTGCCTCGGGATGCTGCCAGGCGCGTACGAACGTCTCCTGCACCAGGTCCTCCGCGCGCTGGCGGTCGCCGTCGGACAGACGCAGCAGCAGCGCGAACAGGGGGCGGCCGTGGTCGCGTTGCAGCGCGGCCAGCTCGTGCTCGGCGGTCGTCCCGGGGGTGATGGTGGTGGTTCCGGCCGTCATGGCGTGTATGTCAGCGCCCCGCGCCCCGCGCGGACAGGCCGGGGACAGGGTTGTGCGGTGGGCGGTCGAAGCGGTCGGTGAACGGTGCGCCGAACGGTCGCCCGAGGTGGAGCACCGAATTCCGGGGCCGCCGTGTTCGTGCCGTTGTTCGTCCGGTGGACAGGCCGGCGAACGCCGGACGGGTGACCCGCTGGGGTGTCTCCTTGACTGGCGGCGGTCCGTATACGTGGATGCGTATCTATTGGTAGGTAAATGCGACCGCATGGGGCCCGGCATGATCACACGCGCGCGACAGATCAACCTGGCCCTCGCGGCCGCCCTCATCGCGGCCGCGGTGACCAGCCAGGTGTACGACCCGGCCACCCGCCACCGCGACGGGCGGCCCGGCCCCGCCGCGGCCGTCCGCGGCTTCACCCTCGTCGCCGGCGGTGACGTCCTGCCGGACAGTTCGGTCCTCGAACGGGCCGCCTCCGACGCGGGAGGCTCCGGATACGACTTCCGGCCGATGCTCGCGGGCGTCCGACCCGTGGTCTCCCGCGCCGATCTGGCGATCTGTCACCTGCGGACCGTGTACGACACCGACGGCGCCCCCGCCGGCACGTACGCCTTCAAGACCCCTCCCCAGGTGGCCGAGGGGCTCGCCGCCACCGGCTACGACTCCTGCTCCACCGCCTCTAGCCACACCCTCGACGACGGCGCCGACGGCGTCCGGCGCACCCTGGACGCGCTGGACCGCGCGGGCGTGCGGCACGCCGGATCGGCCCGCGCCGCCCAGGAGGCGAACACCGTCACGCTGATGAAGGCGGGCGGCGCCCGCGTCGCCCACCTCGCGTACACGGACGACACCGACGGCCGCCCGCTCCCGCAGGGACAGCCCTGGGCGGTCGGCCTGGTCGACCCCGCCCGGATCGTCGCGGACGCCCGGGCCGCCCGGAAGGCGGGCGCCGACGTGGTCGTCGTCTCCCTCGACTGGGGCACCGAGTGGCAGGACGGGCCCAACGGGCGCCAGCTGAGCCTGAGCAGGCAACTGACCGCCTCCCGCACCGGCGGGCGGCCCGACATCGACCTGATCCTCGGCACCCACTCCCACGTCCCGCAGGCGTACGAGAAGGTCAACGGCACCTGGGTCGTCTACGGCACGGGCGACCAGATCGCCGGCGAGATGTACGACGACCGGGGCGTCCAGGACCCGCGCGGCAACCAGAGCACCATCGGCCGCTTCACCTTCTCCCCGCCCGCGCGGCCCACGCGGCGGTGGGAGGTGACGAAGGCCGAGTTCATCCCGCTGGCCTTCGACCTCGACGCCGGCCGGGTCGTCGACCTCGACGCGGCGCTGGAGCAGGGCGCCGCCGTCGGCGCCGTGCGTGACCGGATCCGCGACGTCGTCCTCGGCAGGGGCGCGGGCCGGGCCGGCCTCGTCATGGCCGAGGGACCCGCGCCGGGACCGACCGCAACGGGACCCACTGCAACAGGACCGACCGCGACGGGACCGACCGCGACGGGACCGACCGCAACGGTCCCGACCGCAACGGTCCCGACCGCAACGGTCCCGACCGGAGCGGGACCGACTGCGACGGGACCGATCGGAACGGGACCCACTGCAACAGGACCGACTGCGACGGGACCGACCGCAACGGTCCCGACCGGAACGGGACCGACTGCGACGGGGCCGACCGCAACAGTCCCGACAGGCACCCCGCGGGCACCCTCTACGGCACGACCGTGACCGGCCAGCGGCCCGCCTTCACCAGCCGGATCGCCACCGAACCGATGATCCGGTGCCCCGACTGCTCGGATGCCCCGACCACCACGGCGTCCGCCTTCAAATCGTCCGCTGCGGTGACCAGACCGTTGTAGGGGTCGCCGCGGAAAGTGTGAAACTCCCAGCGCACATCGAATATGTCCTTCACCCGCTCGGCGGCGTCGCGGATGTACTGCACCAGATCCTCGGCGATCTCGTCGGTCGTGTCCGCCACCGGCACCCCGAGCGCCGCCCCCGCCGCCATCACCGGCTTGACGTAGACCACCGCCAGCAGCGCCCGCTGCCGCCGGGCCAGACCCCCGGCGTACGCCGCCGCGCGCAACGAGGAGTCGGAGCCGTCCACCCCGACGACGATGACCTTGGGACCGTCCGTCCCGCGCTCGAACCGATGCGCGTGCTGCTCTTCCGTCACGGCTGCGAGGCTATCGGAACCCGCGCGTCCCCCCGCCCCGGGGGAGCGGCCGAGATCCGCTCGACGGGCGGGGCGCCGCCGCTCTTCCTACAGTCGGAACCATGAGTGCCACCGTGGAGGCCCGCCCGCCGAAGACCGCCGGCGACCGGCCACGGCCGCCCCAGAGCGGCTTCCTGAGCAAGGTGCCCGAAGGCTTCGCGGCCTTCTTCGTCGCCATCGGCCTGCTCTGCACCCTGCTCGCCTTCATCCCCCCGCTGCGCGCGCTGCTGCGTCCGGTCGTGCGGTTCCTCGACCTTTTGATCATCCCGGTCAGCGCCAACCTCGCGTACGCCGTCTTCCTCTTCCTGCTCGCCGCCGCGACGGCCGCCCGCAAGAAGATCGCCTGGTGGCTCGTGGTCGTCTACCTCGGCCTGCTCGTCCTGACCGACCTCCTCGGGATCGCCGCCGGCCTGTACGCCGCCTCGATCCCCTCGCTGATCGTCTGCGGGCTCCTGCTCGCCCTGCTGATCGTGGCCCGCCGGGAGTTCTACGCCGACTCGCGGCGCGCCGCCGTACGACGCGCCCTGCTCGTCCTGGTCACCGGCCTCGTCGTGGCGATCCTGCTGGGCTGGGGCCTGGTCGAGCTGTTCCCCGGCACCCTGACGGAGAGCCAGCGGCTGCTGTGGGCCGCCAACCGGGTCTGCGGCGGACTCGTCTCCGCGCGCTCGTTCGACGGCCGTCCGCCGCGCTGGCTGTTCTTCGTGCTCGGCCTGTTCGGCGCGCTGGCCCTGCTCAACGCGGCCGCCACGCTCTTCCGCTCCCAGCGTCTGGTCGCGGCCCTGCACGGCGACGAGGAGGCCCGGATCCGCGCCCTGCTCCAGGCATACGGCGGCGGCGACTCCCTCGGCTACTTCGCCACCCGCCGCGACAAGGCCGTCGTCTTCTCGCCCAGCGGCAAGGCGGCCGTCACCTACCGCGTCGAGGCCGGGGTGTGCCTCGCCAGCGGCGACCCCGTCGGCGACCGGGAGGCCTGGCCCCACGCGATCGCCGCCTGGCTGGACATCGCCCGCCGCTACGCGTGGGCACCGGCCGCGATGGGCGCCTCCGAAGAGGGCGCCAAGGCGTTCGCGCGCGCCGGGCTCGGTGCCCTCCAGCTCGGCGACGAGGCGATCCTGCAGATCGCCGGCTTCGACCTGTCCGGCCGCGACATGCGCGTCACCCGGCAGGCCGTCAACCGCGTCAAACGATCCGGCGCGACCTGCCGGGTCCGCCGGCACTCCACCCTGTCCGACACCGAGATGGAGGAGATCGTCAGCCGGGCGGACGCCTGGCGCGACACCGAGACCGAGCGCGGTTTCTCCATGGCTCTCGACCGGCTCGGCGACCCCGAGGACGGCGACTGTCTGCTCGTCGAGGCGATGGGGTCCGACGGCAAGCTCCTCGCGCTGCTGTCCTTCGTGCCCTGGGGCCGCGACGGCATCTCCCTCGACCTCATGCGCCGCGACCGCAGCGCGCCCAACGGCGTCATGGAGTTCATGGTCGCGGAGGTGTGCGCGGTCGCCGGCAAGTTCGGTGTCCGGCGCATCTCCCTCAACTTCGCCGTGTTCCGCTCCGTCTTCGAGGAGGGCGCCCGCATCGGCGCCGGACCAGTGCTCCGGCTCTGGCGCAGGCTGCTGCTGTTCTTCTCCCGCTGGTGGCAGCTGGAGGCCCTGTACCGCTCCAACGCCAAGTACCACCCGGAGTGGTACCCGCGCTTCATCTGCTACGGCGACACCGGCGCCCTCGCCCGCATCGGCATGGCCTCCGCGATCGCCGAGGGCTTCGTCTCCGTGCCCTCGCTGCGCAGCCTGTGGGGCAAGGGACACCCCAGGGGCGGACTCGCACCGGCCACGACGGCGGGACTCCCGTCGCTGGCCGCCCTCGGCCTCGACGCGGACGGCGGGGCCGCGGCCGACGATCCCACCACCGCCCTGCCCGACCAGGTCCGCGTGCGGCACCGCAAACTCGACCGGCTGCGCGCCGAGGGCACCGACCCCTACCCGGTCGGCATCCCGCCGCGCACCCATGTGCTGGCCGACGTCCGCGGCGGGGAGGACGTGACCGTCGCCGGACGCGTGATGCTCGTGCGCGACTTCGGCGGCATCCTCTTCGCCGTGCTGCGCGACTGGTCGGGCGACCTCCAGATCGCCCTCACCCGTGACGGGGCCGGTCCCGCGCTCGACCGCTTCCGGCAGGTGATCGACATCGGCGACCACATCAGCGCCGACGGTCTCGCGGGCGCCAGCGACACCGGCGAACCCACGGTCTTCGTCACCTCCTGGCAGCTCACCGCCAAGTGCCTGCACCCGCTGCCCGACAAGCGCAAGGGCCTCGCCGACCCCGAGGCCAAGGTCCGCCGCCGCTATCTCGACCTGGTGTCCAGCCCCGCAGCCCGCGAGGTCGTACGCGCCCGCTCCACGGCCGTCCAGGCGCTGCGCCAGGGACTGCTCGACCGCGGCTATCTGGAGGTCGAGACCCCGATGCTCCAGCAGATCCACGGCGGAGCCAACGCCCGGCCCTTCACCACGCACATCAACGCCTACGACCTGAACCTCTATCTGCGCATCGCGCCCGAGCTCTACCTCAAGCGGCTGTGTGTCGGCGGCATGGAGAAGGTCTTCGAGCTGGGCCGCACCTTCCGCAACGAGGGTGTCTCCTACAAGCACAACCCCGAGTTCACGATGCTGGAGGCGTACCAGGCGTTCGCCGACTACGACGTGATGCTCGACCTCGTCCGCGAGCTGATCCAGGGCGCCGCGACCGCAGCGTTCGGCGCACCGATCGCCCGCAAGGACGGTGTCGAGTACGACATCTCCGGGGAGTGGCCGGTCAAGACGGTGTACGGCGCGGTCTCCGAGGCGCTGGGCGACGAGATCGACGCCGACACGACCCTGGAGAGGCTGCTGCGGCTGTGCGACCGCGCGGGCGTGCCGTACACGGCGGACGACGGCCGCGGTGACGTCGTACTGGAGATGTACGAACGTCTGGTCGAGGAGAAGACCAAGCTGCCCACGTTCTACAAGGACTTCCCCACCGACGTCTCCCCGCTCACCCGGCAGCACCGCACCGACCCGCGGCTCGCCGAACGCTGGGACCTCGTCGCCTTCGGCACCGAACTGGGCACCGCCTACTCGGAGTTGACCGACCCGGTCGAGCAGCGCCGCCGGCTCACCGAGCAGTCCCTGCTGGCCGCCGGGGGAGACCCCGAGGCGATGGAGCTCGACGAGGACTTCCTGGACGCGCTGGAGTACGCCATGCCGCCCACCGGAGGGCTGGGCATCGGCGTCGACCGGCTCGTCATGTTCCTCACGGGTCTGACGATCCGTGAAACGCTGCCGTTCCCGCTGGTCCGCCGCCGCTGAATGGTCCAGGCGGGTGCATTCACGGGGCCCCACCGGTGTTGCTCGGCGTGGTGGGCCCTCCGCCGGGTGACTGATTGGTCATGAAAAAGGATGAGCTGATTACTCGGCGCCGGGCGTTGATCGCCGGCGCCGCTGTCCTGGGGGCGGCGGGAGCGGCGGGCACGGCCCTTGTCCTGACCGCCGGTCGGGCCGCGGGGCCGGCGGGCGGTCTGCCGCTCTCCGGCGCGCAGGCGAACCGGGCCCTCAAGCCCTCCGCCTACCGCCTCCAGCCGCTCGCCGGGTACGGCCCGCCACCGCACGGCACGCAGCTACGGACCCTCGTCCGGCACGAGCCCTTCATGCGCGTGTCCGGCCCCGGCCGCACCTTGGTGCTGACCTTCGACGACGGCCCGGACCCGAAGTACACCCCCGAGATCCTGCGGACCCTGCGCGAGTACGACGTGCACGCCATGTTCTTCGTGTGCGGGCAGATGGTCGCCGAGAACAAGGACCTGCTGGGCGAGATGGCCGACGACGGACACCTCGTCGGCAACCACACCTGGAGCCATCCGCTGCTGACCAAGCTCTCGAGCTCGGCGATCCGCTCCGAGCTCGAGCGCACCAGCGAGGTCATCGACGAGGCCTACGGCGAGCCGCCGTCCTGGTTCCGCGCGCCGTACGGGGAGTGGAACCGGGCGACCTACCAGATCGGCGCCGAACTCGGCATGGAGCCGATGGCCTGGACGATCGACACGAACGACTGGGCGAGGCCCGGGACCCGCGCGATCGTCGGCACGATCCAGAAGCAGGCCGCCCCGGGTGTCGTCGTCCTCTCCCACGACGCGGGCGGTGACCGCTCGCAGAGCGTGCAGGCGCTGCGCACCTATCTCCCGCGCCTGCTGGACGCCGGCTACCACGTCACGGTGCCACACCGGAGAAACACCTAGAACCGAAAGGGCCCCGCGCACCGTGTGCCGCGGGGCTTTCGGCCGGACCGGCCGGCGGGAGGCGGAACGCCCCGCCGACCGGCTTTTCCCGGACCCGCTCCGGGAATGCTCAGCGAACCTCGGAAAGGCGCGCGAAGACGACCACGTTCCCGTCGTAGCCGTGCTGCTTGGAGAATCCGCCCCCGCACGTGATGACACGCAATTCGGGGGTTCCCTTGCTGTTGTAGACACGGTCGCCGGGGAAATTGCTCTTCGCGAAGACCTCGATGCCGTAGATCTCGAACACCGCGGTCTTCCCGTCCTTGCGCAGGACCTCGACCTTGTTCCCCTTCTTGAGCGCCCCGAGTCCGTAGAAGACGGCGGGGCCCCGCATGTTGTCGACATGGCCCACGACCACGGCCGTGCCCTTCTCGCCGGGGGAGACCGCGCCGGTGAACCAGCCGGCGAGATTCGGGTCGTCGGGCGGCGGCGCGTCGACCCAGCCGTCCACGTCCAGGCCCACCGGCATCACCGGGGCGTCGACGCGGATCGCCGGGATCCGTACCCGGTCGACCAGGGAGTACGGCAGCGCGGCGGGAGTCTTCGAGAACGTGCCGCCGGGAGTGCGGCTGTCCGCCGCGGCCGCCGAGGCCGGCTGCGGGGGGCCCACGTCGAACTCGCCGGAACCGTTCCGAATGAGTGCGAGGCCGGTCAGCAGAACAAGCGCTATGACGCCCCAAGGAGCGCGCTTCCTCTGCCGCTCCTCCTCTTCGGCCAACTCATCGGACGCAGACATTCGCAATCCCCTCTCGACGCGGCCGTCGCCTCGTCATCCGCGCATATGAGCACGCTAATGGCAGCAAGGCCGCCCGGCGACGGGGCACGGGCGAACGGGTGGCGGGGGGAACGCCTCGTGCGCCATCCGAGTTGCCGTGACCAGGAATTTTCTGACAGTCCGTGACCTGCGGCAATATCCGATTGTGTGGAATTCTTTCGGCGTGTCCTCTCACCAGGACGGACCATTCCCGAAATGCGGCCCCGCGCACGGCATCTGAGGGTCTGACTGGGAGGCGCTTTCTCGCCGATCCACCGGGGACGGTTCCCGGGGCGCCCCCGCGGAGGATCACATGCGTACTACTCGTGCCCTTGCGGTGTCCGCCGCCGCGGTCGCCGCCGTGGGGCTCGCCGCCCCTATGGCCGCGGCGTGGAACACACCGAGCAACATCGTCGCGCAGCCCAGCGTCATCGCCCGGGGCGGCCAGCTCACCGTGACGGTCGACGGGTGCCCGAGGGGAGGCACGATGACCTCTCCCGCGTTCCGTCAGGCCAAACTCTCGCCGCTCCTGGGCAGCCGCACCGAGGCGTCCAGCGGTACGGCCACCATCAACCAGGACGCCAGCCCCGGCTCGTACGACATCACCGTCAACTGCGACGGGACGGGCCCGCTGACCCGCCCGGCCGCCTTCACCGTCATCGGCGGTGTGCGCGGTGGTCTCGGCGGCAGCAGCACCACCGGTGCCACACCCACCGACATGGCGATCGGCGGTGGTCTGGTGGCCGCCGCGGCCGCCGCCGGCGGGGTCTTCTGGATGCGGCGCAGGTCGGAGCGGCACATCTGACCGTTCCGCCGGTGAGCGGCCGGTCCCGCTTCCTTCGGAGGCCGGCCCCCGCCGCGCGGAGCCGCACGTGACAGCCCTTCGCTCCGGACCCGCCCGACCGGGTCCGGGGTGAAGGGCTGTGCCGCTGTGTCAGGTCTCGTCGGAGGAGGTGCGCCGGCGGGACAGGTACCAGGCCGCGCCGACCGAACCGGCGATGAGCGCCGTGCCCATGCCGATCTGCTTCAGGTCGAAACCGCCGGCACCGCCGCCGACACCGGCCCGCACGCCCCGCTGCAGGGGCACCGGGGTCGGCGTGACCGGCCGGCGGCCGGCGATGGTGAGACCGGTGCTGCCGCTCGCCCCGCCGCACGAGAACGTCACGTCGTACACGGCCCCGGGTCTGGCGTCCCAGTCGACCGTGGCGGAGGCCGAGGACTGCCCCGGCGGGATGCTGACGGTGTCGAAGACTCCGGAGGTGACCGTGGCGGTCCCCCGGCACTGGCCGTCCCGTTTCAGGAGCAGCGACACCTGGCCGCCCGGGGCGACGGTCGAGGGCTGCACGCTGAAGGCGAACGGGTGGAGCCCGTGGTCCCCGTCACCGGCGAGCGCGGCGGGTGCGGCGAAGGTCAGGGCGGTCACGCCCAGCAATGCGGCCGAAGCGACGCGTATCGCGCGCATGGTGAGCCTCCAGGTCCCCGAGGAGCCTTGCTGCGGACCATTTCCGCTTGCGCCAGAAATGCACCTCGATGATCGGAACGCTAGGAAAGGCCGAACAAGGACGCGATCCCAGTAGCGCGAACGGGGCAATTATGTGGGCCGTCCGGGGGACGGGGTGCGTGCGGACGGGGGACGCGCACGGCGTGGCGCCCGTCCCCCGCCCGCGGAGAGTCCCCAGGGGGCGCGTCACCCGGGAAGCTGCGGGAACAGCGCCGTGAAGGGCTCCGCCGACGCCGTGATCCCGCGGCTGTAAGGCGCGTCGAAGTCCCAGATCAGGAACAGCAGGAAAGCGATCAGGGCGGAGAACAGCCCGGCCAGGATCAGTTCCCGCGCGGTGCGCCTGATCTGCAGCGCGAAGATCATCCCCACCGTCACCACGGCACCGGTGATCAGCCCGAACCACACCACCCCCGGCATGGTCGCCCCGGTCGAGTCGGCGCGGGCGCCGCGCGCGGTGTCGGCCGCGGTCACCTGGTCGAGGAGCGGCTGGTAGGCCTGTGCCTCGAAGTCCGACTTCGGCTGGTAATCGGTGACGTCGTGCCGGACCCGGTCGAGGAGCCGTCCGCCCTCGTCGGTCACCCGGCCCTGCTCGGCCATGGCCTTCCACTCGGTGGTGACCACGTAGTGGACGTACGTGTCGACGTCGCCGCGGATCCGGTCGCGGACGTCGGGCGGGTAGACCCGGACCCGTTCGGAGATCTCGTGCAGGGCCTGAGCCTCCGTCTGCACCTGGCTCTGGGCGCCGCCGCGGGCCTCCCAGACACCGGCGATGGCCAGTCCGAGGACGATGGCGTACACCACCCCGATCATCATCGTCATGTACTCGATGACGTCCGGCGTCTCAGTGGGGTCCTCGTCCTCACGGGCCCTGCGATGACGTACGAGCGTCACGGCGAGGACCACGAGGCACGCGGCCGCCATCGCGAGGGCGAGAACAAGCCAATCCGACACAGTGTGCCTCCAGGGGTCAGCGCGGGCGCAGCGCCGCGACGGCGAGCACCGCGGGCGCGGTGATGAGCAGGGTGAACGAGACCAGCGACGGGCCGCCGCGGGGCGCGTGCTTGTGCGCCGGGGCGCGGTACGCCGGATAACTGACCGGGACCGGCCGCGGAGCGGGACGCGCGCTCGGTGTCGGGGCGGGCCTGGGCGCGGGTCTCGGTGCCACGACCGGAGCCGGCGGCGGGGGCTTCGGCTTCGGCGCCGGCGGAGGAGGCGGCGGCGGTGGGGGTGGCGGTGGCGGTGGAGGCGCGGGCTTCGGCGCGTGGGTGGGCGGAGGCGGTGGCGCCGGCTTCGGTGTCGGCTCGGGCTTCGGTGTCGGCTTCGGCGGAGGAGGGGGCTCGGGGGCCGGAGGGGGAGGCGTGGGGGTCGGCGGGCAGGGCGGGGCGGGCGTCGGGGGAGGGCACTGGATCGTGTCTCCGGCGACGGCGACCGCCCCGTCGCCCGCCACGGACACGGCCGCGTCGCCCGCCACGGCCACCGCGGTGATCCCGTCGCCGTCCGGGCCGGTCGAGGCGTAGGCGCAGGCGTCGGCCGCGGCCGTTCCGCTCGGCGCGCCGACGAGGAGCCAGGTGAGCGCCGTCAGCGCCAGTACCCGTATGACGAGGGCGGATCGGGTCCGCTGGGGTGCGTGCACGACGGAGATCATGGGGTGCGAGGGGCCCGGTCACGCCGAAGTGTCCTGGAATGGCCACGAATTGGGTACCTCGGGCCCCCGGTGGCTTGACGCCTGGGGCCGGAAAGCGCCGCCATCGGTCGAACATGCGAGCGGTGCGCGTCGAACGCGGCACAGTCTTCCGAAAGAAATTTGAGGCCCCTTTGAACGCTCCTGCACCTCCCGTCCGTACCTAGGGCCATGCGCGGCGCTGCAGGGCGCTGCAACACTTATGCGAACAGCGGGAGTTACCAATGAAGACCTCCTGGCGGAGCGCCTCACTCGTAGCGTCAGCTGCGGCCGTGCTGGCGCTCACGACGGCGTGTGGTCAGGAAAGTGGCACTGCGACGGGTGCCCAGAACGTTGGTGCCACCGCGCAGGCGGGGGGTTACGGGACCAGCACCACCGCCGGTGCGGGCAACGGCTATGGAGCCGATTCCGATGCGAGTGCCGCCGCCAAGCCGGAAGCCGCGGGCGAGCTGTCCGTGGACGAGAGCGCCAAGCTCGGCAAGGTGCTGACCGACGGCGCCGGATTCACCCTTTACCGCTTCGACAAGGACACGGCCGAGCCGCCGAAGTCGAGTTGTGACGGAGACTGCGCGAAGGCCTGGCCGCCGGTGCCCGCCGAGGGTGCCGAGGCCGCCACCGGTGTCGACAAGGCGCTGCTCGGCGAGGTCACCAGGACCGACGGCACCAAGCAGCTCACCATAGGCGGCTGGCCCATGTACCGGTACGCCAAGGACACCAAGGCCGGTGACGCCAACGGGCAGAACGTGGGCGGCACTTGGTTCGCCTCGGCGCCCGACGGCAAGAAGGCCACGCTGGCCTCCCTGCCCGGCCTGTCGGTCCGCAAGGACCCGAAGCTCGGCGACATCGTCGTCGACAAGAACGGCATGACCGTCTACCGCTTCATGAAGGACCAGGCTTGGCCCGTCTCGAAGTCGGCCTGCACGGGCGCCTGCCTGGAGAAGTGGCCCGCGGTCGCCCCGGTCGACGAGGCCGACACCAAGGGCGTCAAGAAGAAGGGCCTGATGCCCTTCACGCGCCCCGATGGTGTGAAGCAGATGACGGTCAACTGCTGGCCGATCTACACCTTCTCCGGTGACAGCGCTCCCGGCGACACCAACGGTCAGGGAGTGGGCGGCACGTGGTACGCCGTCTCGCCCGACGGAAAGCCGGTCGGCGCCGCCAAGTAGGGCCTCGGCACCCCACGGTCGACCGCCCCGCCCGAACGAACGCGCAGCCAAGGGTCCGCCCCCAACGACGGAGGGTGCGGAACCGTGGGCGCTCACTCCGGCGGAATTGGGTCGATAAGGGGGGAAAGGGTAGAAACAACGACCGACAAGGCTGAATTAAAAGGACG
>NZ_JBHYXD010000013.1:99423-102817 GCF_042751995.1 Streptomyces sp. NPDC059371
CCGCGCGGGGGGGGCGGACCCTTGTGCGCTCCCTCCGGCGGACTTTCACGTTCCGGCGGCGAAGCTTTCCGGCCGTCGCCGGAACGTGAAAGATCCGGCTGCCGGCCCGGATGTGAAAGAACACCGCGGCCCGGCGGGAGACTTGACCACGCTTCGTGACTCCGCGGAGCTTTTTGGAATGCTTCGGAGGGATTTCGCGGAGGCGGTGCGTGGCGTGCGCGGTATACGTTCGCAGATGCCAATTCGGCACGTGCCTGAGGCAGTGACCGGGAACGGACGGTCAATTTCCGGTTTGACTCGCTCCTTTGGCGGGCGATCAGTAGCCTCTGCTCGAACACCGGATCGTCCGTGCCGTCGCCTACGCCTTGGAGAGATAGATGGAGCGTCCCGCCTGGGCCCCTCGCAGCATTGACATCTCAGTGCCGAGCGTGTCCCGGATATACGACTACTACCTGGGCGGTTCGCACAACTTCGAGGTCGACCGGGAAGCGGCGCGCAAGGCGATGGAGTTCATGCCGGGACTTCCCAAGATCATGCAGGCGAACCGTGCGTTCATGCGCCGGGCCGTCCGCCACGCCGTCGGCGAGGGCATCGACCAGTTCCTCGACATCGGCTCCGGCATCCCGACGTTCGGCAACGTCCACGAGATCGCCCAGGCCGCCCGGCCCGGCGCACGGGTCGTCTACGTCGACCACGACCCGGTTGCCGTCGCACACAGCGAGGTCGTCCTGCGGGACAACGAGGACGCGGCCGTCGTCGCCGCGGACCTGCTCAAGCCCCAGGAAATCCTGCTGAGCCACCCGGTTCAGCGGCTGATCGACCTGAACCGGCCGGTCGCGCTGCTTCTCGTTGCCATACTTCACTTCGTGGAAGACGCGGACGACCCGTACCGGGCGGTGGCCGAACTGCGCGACGCCCTCGCGCCGGGAAGCATGCTCGTCGTCACGCACGCCTCGTTCGAGGGCATTCCGCTCCTGCGGGAGCAGGCCGAGGGCACGGTCGACGTCTACAAGGACATCCGCAACCCGCTGATCATGCGCACGCGTGACGAGATCGCGCGGTTCTTCGAGGGGTACGACATGGTGGAACCCGGACTGGTGCCGATGCCGAACTGGCGGCCCGACACGGCGTCCGAGGACGAGGATCCCTATTCCTTCTCCGGGTTCGGCGGCGTGGGACGCACGGCGTGAGCGCCGAGCCGGACGGGCCGGAGGACAGACTCCGCAGGTTCGCGACGATCTGGAGCCGCGCGGTCTTCCCCGTCACCTCCACCTCGCTGACCCGGCCGGAGTTCGAGGAACAACTGCTGCCGCTCGCACGGCGGCTGAGCGAGGCCCTGCGGGCCAGGACCTTCGAGGCGGCCGAGGGACGCGGCGTCGGCGCCGCACTCGTCGCCGCGCACTGCACCGACCCCGAGGCCCTCAGCAGGGCCCTCGACTGCGTCGACGCCTACCTGGTGCTCTACTGCGGCGAGGACGGTCCCAAGGAAGCCCTCCGGACCCGCTCCGCGCGACTCCAGCACGCGATGGCCGCCGGGTACGCCGAGGCGCTGCGCGAGCGGACCCTCGCCGAACAACAGGCCATCTCGCAGGCGGCGTTGACCGCGCGCAGCGCCGTCGCCGAGGCACTGCACGACAGCGAGGCCCGCTTCCGCGCGGTGTTCGAGGGCGCGGCCATAGGCATCGCCATCGCCGACCTCGAAGGAAACATCCTCCAGGCCAACGGAGCGCTGCTGCGGATGTTCGGCGGCTCCGAACAGACCATGCGCGGCCGCAGGGTCCCGGAATGGACACACGCCGAGGACGCTCCCCAGGTGTGGCGGCTCTACGAGGAACTGGTGCGCGGCGAGCGCGAGCACTACCACGTGGAGAAGGCGTTTTACCGCCCCGACGGCACCGCCCTGTGGACCAACCTGACGGTCTCCCTGCTCCGCGACGCGGACGGCCAGCCCCAGTACCAGCTCGCGCTGATGGAGGACACGACCGAGCGGCGGCTGCTCAATCTGCGGCTGCGCTACGAGGCGACCCACGACGCGCTGACCGGACTGCCCAACCGGACCCTGTTCTTCGAGCGCCTGGAGAAGGCGCTGGCCGCGGGGGAGGGACAGCGCTTCGGGCTCTGCTACCTCGACCTCGACGGCTTCAAGACCATCAACGACAGCCTCGGGCACGCGGCCGGCGACCGGCTGCTCGTCGAGGTCGCCGACCGCCTCCAGTCCTGCGCGACCGCCCCCGGCGAGATGGTCGCCCGGCTCGGCGGCGACGAGTTCGTGGCCCTGACCACCGGCCCGCACACCGAGCGCGAGGTCGACGAACTGGCCGGGCGCATCATGAACGCGCTCGTCACCCCGATCAGCATCGACGGCCGTGACCTGACCGTGCGCGGCAGCGTCGGCGTCGTCGAGGGCCCGGCCGGGGAGCGCGGCGCCGCCGAGGTGCTGCGCAGCGCCGACATCACGATGTACCGGGCCAAGTCCGCGGGCGGCAACCGCTTCGAGCTGGCCGACCCCGAGGCCGACGCGCGCGCCATCACCCGCAACGGGCTCACCACCGCGCTGCCCGCCGCCCTGGACCGGGGCGAGTTCTTCATCGAGTACCAGCCGCTGGTGCACCTCGGCGACGGCAGTGTGCGGGGCGCGGAGGCGCTGGTGCGCTGGCTGCACCCGCAGCACGGCGTCCTCGGACCCGACCGCTTCATCCCGCTCGCCGAGCACACCGGACTGATCGTGCCGCTCGGCCGCTGGGTCCTGGAGCAGTCGGTGCGTCAGGCCCGCAGCTGGCAGGAACGGCAGTCCGCCGCGGGCCCGCTGCGGGTCAACGTCAATCTCTCGCCGTGCCAGCTCACCCATCCCGGCCTGGTCCAGGACACCGTCGACATCCTGGAGCGCGAGGGCCTCGACGCCCGGGCGCTGTGCCTGGAGGTCACCGAGTCCGCGCTGATCGGCGCCGACGACGACCTGCTCAAACCGCTGCGCAGGCTCGCCGAGATGGGCGTCGACATCGCGCTCGACGACTTCGGCACCGGTTACTCGAACCTGGCCAACCTGCGTCGTCTGCCGGTCAGCATCCTCAAGCTGGACCGCTCCTTCACCCAGGGGATGCAGCAGTTCCCGGCGGACCCGGTCGACCTGAAGATCGTCGAGGGCATCGTCTCCCTCGCCCACAGTCTCGACCTCGCGGTCACCGTCGAGGGCGTGGAGACCGGCGCGCAGGCGGAACAGCTTCGGCTCCTGGGCTGTGACACCGCCCAGGGCTGGTACTACGCCCGTCCGGGACCGCCCGAGCGGCTGCACGAGCTGGCGCTGGTCGACGCGGTCGGCTGAACCCGTCCGCGGGGGGGGGGGCGCCCCCCCGCTCGGCGGCCGCCCGGCGGGGGGGGCGGGCGGCGGGGGGCG
>NZ_JBHYXD010000013.1:102827-115923 GCF_042751995.1 Streptomyces sp. NPDC059371
GCCCCCGCCCGTGTGTCTCCCCGGTCGTGCGGGGGGCGCCCGGGCTCGTCCACCCCCCCGCGCGGGGCCTCCCCGCCGTGTGCCGCCCCCCGGCCGGGGGGCGGGTGCCCTGGGCGCGCGGTACGCCTCGCGCCCGCGGCCCTTCGTATGTCTCATGGACGGGGAGCACCTCCCACACATGGAGCTGAGACGCATGAGCACCGAACTTCAGGGCAGGACGGCCATCGTCACCGGAGCCAGCAAGGGCATCGGGCTCGCGGTCACGGAGGCGCTGGCCGGGGCGGGCGCCACGGTGATCGCCGGCTCCCGCGGCACCTCGGCGGGCCTCGACGCCCTGGCCGGCAAGGGGAGCGTGACCTGGGTGCCGGTCGACCTCGCCGAACCGGAGGCCGCGGCCAGGCTCGTCGAGGCCGCGGGCGGGCGGATCGACGTCCTGGTCAACAACGTGGGGACGGCTCCCGCCCGCACCGGCGGTTTCCTGTCGGTCACCGACGAGGAATGGCGGCGCAGCCTCGAGCTGAACCTGTTCACGGCCGTACGGGTCACCCGCGCGGCCCTGCCGTCGATGCTGGCCGCCGGTGAGGGCTCGGTCGTGACGATCGCCTCGGTCAACGCCACGCTGCCGGACCCCCTGGTCATCGACTACAGCGCGGGCAAGGCCGCGCTGGTCGCGTTCTCCAAGGCCCTGTCCAAGGAGGTCGGCCCGAAGGGCATCCGCGTCAACACCGTGAGCCCCGGCCCGGTGAAGACCGATCTGTGGCTCGGCGGCGGGGGAGTGGCCGCGACGGTCTCGGCGTCCGCCGGGCTCACCCCCGACGACGTGGTCGCCAAGGCTTCCGGCGCGACCGTCACCGGCCGCTTCTCCGAGCCGTCCGAGGTGGCCGACCTCGTGCTCTTCCTCGCCGGGGACCGGGCGCGCAACATCACCGGCAGCGACTTCGTCATCGACGGCGGCCTCATCCCGACCTGGTGAGCCCGGGGCGGGCCGCCGTCAGCGTTCCAGAAGCATCCGCTGCAGTTCCCGGGCCGCCCGGGGCGGCGCCACGTCACTGCGGTGCGCCAGCGCGATGGTCCGCTCCAGTCCGGGCGGCGCCAACGGTGTCACCCGCAGCCCGGACCCGGACCGCGCGGCCACCATCCGCGGGACGACCGCCACGCCGAGGCCCGCCCGGACGAAGCCGAGCACCGCGTCCATCTCACCGCCCTCGACCGCGAAGTCCGGTTCGAAGCCCTCGGCACGACAGGCGGCGACGGTCAGCTCCCGCAGGTCGTAGCCGTGCCGGAACATCACCAGACGCTCGCCCTCCAGATCGGCGACCCGCACCGCACGCCGTCCGCCGCGCCCGCCGGGCGCCGGGGCGTCCGGCGACGACACCACCACCAGGTCCTCGCGCAGCAGCTCCACCGTGGTGAGCGCGGGGGACGGGGTGGGCAGGGGCAGGACGACGAGGGCGAGGTCGAGGGCGCCGCGCGCGAGTTCCCGTACGAGATCGTGCGAGCCGCCCTCCTCGATCAGCAGCCGGATGCCCGGATAGCGGTCGTGGAAGGCGCGCAGGACGTCGGGCAGCAGGCCCGTGCACAGGCTCGGGGTCGCGCCGAGCCGCACCCGGCCGCTGCGCAACTGAGCCAGCTCCTGCACCTCGTGCCGGGCCGTGTCCGCGTCGGCGAGGATGCGCCGGGCCAGCGGCAGCAGGGCCTCACCGGCGTCGGTCAGCGTGATGTTCCCGCGCGCCCGCAGGAACAGATCGGCTCCCAACTCCCGCTCCAGCGCCTTGATCTGCTGGGACAGCGAGGGCTGCGCCACATGGACCAGGTCGGCGGCCCGGGTGAAGTGCCGGGTCTCCGCGACGGCTACGAAGTACTGGAGCTGGTGGAACTGCACGCTTCGACCATAGTCCACGTCTATGGAAACCAGCCGTTTCATGTCTTGGACCGATCGGTTCCCCGCGGCCTACCGTCTCTTCTCATGGCTCTGGCAACGCGGACGGACCGACGGTCGTCCATGGCGCGCACCGTGTGGGACAGCTCCGTCGGCAAGAAGACCGTGATGGCCGTCAGCGGCCTGATCATGCTGCTCTACCTGGTCGCCCACATGATCGGGAACCTGAAGATCTACTTCGGAGCGGGCGAGTTCAACCACTACGCCCACTGGCTGCGCACCATCGGCGAGCCGTTCATGCACTACGAGTGGACCCTGTGGCTCGTCCGTGTGGTCCTCGTCGTCGCCGTGGTCGCGCACGCCACCTCCGCCTACCAGCTCAGCCGACGCGACATCAAGGCCCGGCCCACCCAGTACGTGCACAGGAAGCGCGGCGCGAGCTACGCCACCCGCACGATGCGCTGGGGCGGGATCATCCTCGGCCTGTTCATCGTCTGGCACCTCCTCGACCTGACCACCGGCACCGTGCACTCCGGCGGCTTCCAGGAGGGCCACCCCTACCAGAACGTCGTGGACACCTTCTCCACCTGGTACGGCAACGTCGTCTACATCGTCGCGATGCTCGCGCTCGGCCTGCACATCCGGCACGGCTTCTGGAGCGCCGCCCAGACCCTCGGGGCCGGCAGCCGCACCCGCGACCGCGCCCTCAAGACCGCCGCCGACGTCCTCGCGCTGCTGCTCACGGCCGGCTTCATCGCCGTACCCGTGGGCGTCATGACCGGAGTGGTGAGCTGAAATGACCGCTGAATACGCCCACTTCACGACCGGCGAGCCCCTCGCCGACAGCAAGGCACCGGCAGGCCCGGTCGAAGAGCGCTGGGACAGGCGCCGCTTCGAGGCCAAGCTGGTCAACCCCGCCAACCGCCGCAAGCACACCGTGATCGTCGTCGGCACCGGCCTCGCGGGCGGCTCCGCGGGCGCCACCCTCGCCGAACAGGGCTACCACGTCGTCCAGTTCTGCTACCAGGACTCCCCGCGCCGCGCCCACTCGATCGCCGCGCAGGGCGGTATCAACGCGGCGAAGAACTACCGCAACGACGGCGACTCCGTGCACCGGCTCTTCTACGACACCGTCAAGGGCGGCGACTTCAGGGCCCGCGAGTCCAACGTCCGCCGCCTGGCACAGATCTCGGTCGAGATCATCGACCAGTGCGTCGCCCAGGGCGTGCCGTTCGCGCGCGAGTACGGCGGCCTGCTCGACACCCGCTCCTTCGGCGGAGTCCAGGTCTCCCGCACCTTCTACGCCCGCGGCCAGACCGGCCAGCAGCTCCTGCTCGGCGCCTACCAGGCGCTGTCCCGGCAGATCGCCGCCGGCAACGTCGAGATGCACCCGCGCACCGAGATGCTCGACCTGATCGTGGTCGACGGACGCGCCCGGGGCATCGTCGCCCGGGACCTGATCACGGGGCGCATCGACACCTACTTCGCGGACGCCGTCGTTCTCGCCAGCGGCGGGTACGGCAACGTCTTCTACCTCTCGACGAACGCCATGAACTCCAATGCCACCGCCGTCTGGCGGGCCCACCGGCGCGGCGCCTATTTCGCCAACCCCTGCTTCACCCAGATCCACCCCACCTGCATCCCGCGCACCGGCGACCACCAGTCCAAGCTCACGCTGATGAGCGAGTCGCTGCGCAACGACGGCCGCATCTGGGTCCCCAGGGCGCACGGCGACAGCCGCCCGCCGAACGAGATCCCCGAGGACGAGCGCGACTACTACCTGGAGCGCATCTACCCCTCCTTCGGCAACCTCGTACCCCGCGACATCGCCTCCCGCGCCGCCAAGAACGTCTGCGACGAGGGCAGGGGCGTGGGCCCCGGCGGCCAGGGCGTCTACCTCGACTTCGCCGACGCCATCCGGCGCATGGGCCGCGAGGCGGTCGAGGAGAAGTACGGCAACCTCTTCGACATGTACGCCCGGATCACCGCCGAGGACCCGTACACCGTGCCCATGCGGATCTACCCCGCCGTGCACTACACGATGGGCGGCCTGTGGGTCGACTACGACCTCCAGACCACCGTCCCCGGCCTGTTCGCGATCGGCGAGGCCAACTTCTCCGACCACGGCGCGAACCGGCTCGGTGCCTCCGCCCTCATGCAGGGGCTCGCGGACGGCTACTTCGTCCTGCCGTCGACGATCAACGACTACCTCGCCCGCAACCCGAAGCAGCAGCCCGTCACCACCGAACACCCCGCCGTGCAGGAGGTGCTGGCCGAGACCGAGGACCGCGTCAACCTGCTGCTGGCCGTCGACGGCGACCGCACCCCCGACTCCTTCCACCGCGAACTCGGCGAACTCATGTGGGAGTTCTGCGGAATGGCCCGCACGGAGAGCGGCCTGCGCAAGGCCCTGGAGCGCATCCCGCAGATCCGCGAGGAGTTCTGGCGGCGCATCAAGGTTCCCGGCAGCGGAGCGGAGTTCAACCAGTCCCTGGAGAAGGCCAACCGCGTCGTCGACTACCTCGAACTCGCCGAGCTGATGTGCCTCGACGCGCTGCACCGCGCCGAGTCCTGCGGCGGCCACTTCCGCGAGGAGTCCCAGACCCCCGACGGCGAGGCCGCCCGCCGGGACGAGGAGTTCTCGTACGCGGCCGCCTGGGAGTTCACCGACACCGGCACCGCGCCCGTCCTGCACAAGGAAGACCTGGTCTTCGAGTACGTCCACCCCACCCAGCGGAGCTACGCATGAAGCTCACCCTGCGCGTCTGGCGGCAGAAGAACGCCGACGCCGACGGAGCGATGTCCACGTATGAGGTGGACGGCATCTCGGCCGACATGTCCTTCCTGGAGATGCTCGACACCCTCAACGAAGAGCTCATCCTCGCCGGCGACGACCCCGTCGCCTTCGACCACGACTGCCGCGAGGGCATCTGCGGCGCGTGCAGCCTGGTCATCAACGGCGACGCGCACGGACCCGAGCGCACCACCACCTGCCAGCTCCACATGCGCTCCTTCCGTGACGGCGACACGATCGACGTCGAACCCTGGCGGGCCGCCGCCTTCCCGGTCGTCAAGGATCTCGTCGTCGACCGCTCCGCCTTCGACCGGATCATCCAGGCCGGCGGCTACATCACCGCCCCGACCGGCGCCGCGCCCGAGGCGCACGCCACCCCCGTCCCCAAGCCCGACGCCGACTTCGCCTTCGAGCACGCGGAGTGCATCGGCTGCGGCGCCTGCGTGGCGGCCTGCCCGAACGGCGCCGCCATGCTGTTCACCTCGGCCAAGATCAACCACCTGAACGTACTGCCGCAGGGCGCCCCCGAGCGGGAGACCCGGGTGCTCGACATGGTCGGACAGATGGACGCGGAGGGCTTCGGCGGCTGCACCCTCGCCGGGGAGTGCGCGACCGCCTGCCCCAAGGGCATCCCGCTGGTCTCCATCACCTCCATGAACAAGGAGTGGCTGCGCGGCGCCCGCGGAGCGGGCAAACGTTAGGCACAAAGTCGTTCGCCGTACGGTGCGGACGGGCGGGACCGGGTGTGGTGCTCACGCCCCGGTCCCGTCTCGCTTTTCGGGTCACCCCTGTCATTCAACATCCTCACATCCGCCCTCCTGGCACTGGTCACGCGCACGCCAACCGGCGTCGGAAGAACAGGAGCGCGCAGACCGTTCGGATCCGGCCTGCCTCCCCCGAGCAATCGAATCCGTTCGAGCAGGGGGTACCCCCTCCGCCGAACCGGCCCGTGACCAGGAGAGTGCCATGACCGGCGTTTCCACCCTCGACAGCCCGACCCAGCCCGTCACCCCCACCCGCTACACCGTCACCCTGGCCACCGACGAGGCCGATGTCCGGGCCGCACAGCGGCTCCGCCACGATGTCTTCGCCGGGGAGATGGGCGCCCTCCTGAACACCCCGCAGCCGGGCCTCGACATCGATGCCTTCGACGCGTACTGCGACCACCTGCTGGTCCGCGACACGGAATCGGGGCAGGTCGTCGGCACCTACCGGCTGCTGCCGCCCGAGCGCGCCGCGATCGCCGGACGGCTCTACTCCGAGAGCGAGTTCGACCTCGGTCCGCTGGCCGGAATTCGCCCCGGACTGGTCGAGGTCGGCCGCTCCTGCGTCCACCCCGACCACCGCGACGGCGCGGTCATCGGACTGATCTGGGCCGGGATCGCCCGCTACATGGTCGACGGCGGCCACGAATGGCTCGCCGGCTGCTGCTCGATACCCCTCGCCGACGGCGGCACCCTCGCCGCGGGCACCTGGGACCGGGTCGCGGCCAAGCACCTGTCCCCCGAGGAGTTCCGCGTCCGCCCCCTGCTGCCCTGGAGCCCCGAGGGTGTCGCCCGCCCCGCCCGTACCGAACTGCCCCCGCTGCTGCGCGGCTATCTGCGCCTCGGCGCCTGGGTGTGCGGCGAGCCGGCGCACGACACGGACTTCGGGGTCGCCGACATGTACGTGCTGCTGTCGATGCGCCAGGTCAACCCGCGCTATCTGCGGCACTTCCTCTCGCTCGTCCCCGCCTGATGAGCACGCCCCGCACCGGAGCGCCGCGTCTCACCGCCCTCCGCCGTCCCCGGTCCGGCGGAGGGCCGGGAGCGGCGCTGCTCCCCGGCGCCGGCCCCGCCGTTCGGCCCCCCCCCCCCCCCGGCGCGCGCCCCCCCCCCCCCCCCCCCCGCCCCGGGCGGGGGGGGGGGCGGGGGGGGGCGGGGCCCCCGGGCGCCGCCCCGGCCCCGCGGCGGCCCGCCCCCGCTAGCGTCCCCGCGCCGCAGCCGGCCGCCGCTCCGGTCCCCGCCCCGCGGCGGCCCGCCGACGGTCCCGTCCCCGCCCCGCAGCCGCCGGCCGTCGGTCCCGTCCGCGCCCCGCGGCGGCCCGCCGCCGGCCCCGTCCGGGGAGCCGGCGCCTGGCTGCCCACCGCTCCCTGCTCACCCCGCGGCTGTGTGGAGTCCGTACGGCCCTGGACGGGCGTGCCCCGGGCCGTCCTGCGGCTGGCCGCGCTGCTGGCCGTGGTCGTCCTCGGGATCGCTCTGATTCCGCTGGTCGGACTGCTGCGGGACCGACCGCGCCAGAGGTGGATCCGCCGCTGGTGCCTGGCCGTGGTGCACACGGCCGGGGTCCGGACACGCATCACCGGAGCGGCCCGGCCCACCGGCGGAGTGCTGATCGTCGCCGACCACGTCTCGTGGCTGGACATCCCGCTGCTCGCGGCCGTCCGCCCCGCGCGGATGGTCGCCAAGACCGAGGTGCGGGGCTGGCCCGTGGTGGGCGCGCTGGCCGCCCGAGGCGGCACGCTCTTCATCGACCGCGACCGGCTGCGCGCCCTGCCCGGCACGGTGGACCGGATCGCCGAGACCCTGCGCGGCGGCTCTGCCGTCGCCGCGTTCCCCGAGGGCAGCACCTGGTGCGGCCGGGCCCAGGGCCGCTACCGCAGAGCCCTCTTCCAGGCCGCGCTGGACGCCGGTGTGCCGGTCCAGCCGGTGCGCGTCCGGTACCGGTGCGCCGACGGGACGGTGAGCACCGCGCCCGCGTTCGTCGGCGAGGACTCACTGCTCGCCTCCCTGTGGCGCGTGGCGTCGGCGCGCGGTCTGGTGGCCGAGGTGGGTCTGCGTCCCCCGCTCCCGGCGGACAGCCACCCCGACCGCCGCTCCCTGGCCGAGGCGGCACAGGCCTCCGCGGGCGATCCCGGCTCAGGCCCAGGGGCGCATCCCTGAGGGCCGGTTCGTGTTCCGGGGCGGGCCCCCTGAGACCCAGGGGTTCCGCCACCGGAGCCGTCCGAGCACACGGGCGGTGCGGAACGAGGCCGCCGGAGGGCATCGGTGCCGGACTTCGGAGCGCCTGGCTCAGCCGTCCCGCGTCCGACGGCGGTACGTGACGATCGCGGTCGGCGCGAAGACCAGCGGCAGGCCAAGACCCGGCACCACGAGCGGCTTCAGCACCGACTCCAGCCATCTGGGCATGTCACGACTAGCGGTGCCCGGCGAGTGCTCGGGCGAGGTACGGTGCCGTCCGGCCGGGCGCCGTCGCCACCTGTCCGGGTGGCCCGGCGGCCACGATCCGGCCCCCCTCGTCGCCCCCGCCCGGGCCCAGGTCGATCACCCAGTCGGCACCCGCCACCACCGTCATGTCGTGCTCCACCACCACGACGGTGTGACCGGCGTCCACGAGCCCGTGCAACTGGCCCATCAGCACCTCGACATCGGCCGGATGCAGTCCCGTCGTCGGCTCGTCGAGAAGATAGAAGGTGTGCCCCCGCCGGATCCGCTGCAACTCGCTCGCCAGCTTGATGCGCTGGGCCTCGCCGCCCGACAACTCCGTGGCGGGCTGGCCCAGCCGCAGATAGCCGAGGCCCACGTCGAGCAGGGTGCTGAGACTGCGCGTGACGGCCGGGGTGTCCGTGTCGGCGAAGAACCGGGCCGCCGCCTCCACCGTGAGATCCAGGATCTGCGCGATGTTCCGCCCCCGGTACGTCACTTCGAGGGTCTCGGGGTTGTAGCGCGCGCCGCCGCAGTCCGGGCACGGCGCGTAGGTGCTGGGCAGGAACAGCAGCTCCACACTGACGAAGCCCTCGCCCTGACAGGTCTCGCAGCGCCCTCCGGCCACGTTGAAGGAGAACCGCCCCACACCGTAGCCCCGCGCCGTGGCCTCCTTCGTCCCGGCGAACACCTTGCGCACGACGTCGAACAGCCCCGTGTAGGTGGCGAGATTGGAGCGGGGCGTACGGCCGATGGGTCTCTGGTCGACACCGACGAGCCGTCCGACACCCGCCAGGTCCTCGGTCAACTCGCCGATCAGCGTGGACTTCCCGGAACCGGAGACCCCGGTGACCGCGGTGAGGACACCGAGCGGGAACTCGGTGGTGACCCCGCGCAGATTGTGCCGGGTCACCGGACCGACCGACACCTGTCCCCGGGGCGTGCGCGCCGGGCGCTCCCGTGCGGGGGAACTGTCGAAGAGGAAGCGTGCCGTCGCGGACTCCGGCACACCCTCCAGCGCGGCGACCGGCCCGCTGTGCAGGACCCGCCCGCCGTGCTCCCCGGCCAGCGGTCCCACGTCGACCAGCCAGTCCGCGCCCCGCACGACGTCGAAATGGTGCTCCACGACGAACACCGAGTTGCCCGCCGCCTTCAGCCGCTCCAGCACGGTGAGCAGAGCCTCCGTGTCCGCCGGGTGCAGTCCGGCGGACGGCTCGTCGAGGACGTACACCACACCGAACAGCCCGGAGCGCAACTGCGTTGCCAGCCGCAGCCGTTGGAGTTCGCCGGCCGAGAGCGTGGGGGTGGCCCGGTCGAGGCTGAGGTAGCCGAGTCCGAGCTCCACGACGGGCGCGATACGGGAGGTGAGGTCATCGGTCAGGACACGGGCGGTCTCGGAGTCGCCCCCGAGGGACTTCGCGAGCTCGACGAGCGGCAGCGCGGCCAGCTCGGCGATGTTCCGTCCGGCGAACGTCACCGCCAGTGCCTCGGGCCGCAGCCTGCTGCCGCCGCACACCGGGCAGGGAGCGGCGGTCGGGAAGCGCTCCGCCTTGGCCCGCAGTGTGGCGCTCTTCGCGTCGGAGAAGGTCTTCATGACATAGCGCCGGGCGCTCATGTAGGTGCCCTGATAGGGGCGCTGGATCCGCTCGGCCTCGCGCACCGGATGCACGGTGACCACCGGCTGCTCGTCCGTGAACAGGATCCACTCCCGTTCGCCGGCGGGCAGTTCGCGCCAGGGCCGGTCCACGTCATGGCCGAGTGTGTCGAGGATGTCCCGCAGGTTCTTGCCCTGCCAGGCCCCCGGCCAGGCGGCGATCGCGCCCTCACGGATCGACAGCGCCGGATCGGGGACCAGCAACTCCTCCGTCGTACGGTGGACTTGGCCGAGCCCGTGGCACTCGGGGCACGCCCCGGCGGCCGTGTTCGGCGAGAACGCGTCGGAGTCGAGCCGTTCGGCGCCCGCCGGATACCGGCCCGTGCGCGAGAACAGCATCCGCAGCGAATTGGACAGATTGGTGACCGTGCCCACGGAGGACCGCGAGGTGGGAGCCGACCTGCGCTGCTGGAGAGACACCGCCGGCGGCAGCCCGGTGATCTCCCCGACCTCGGGCGCCCCCACCTGATGGATCAGCCGCCGCGCGTACGGGGCGACCGACTCGAAGTACCGCCGTTGCGCCTCCGCGTAGATCGTGCCGAAGGCCAGCGACGACTTCCCGGATCCCGACACACCGGTGAACACCACGAGGAGGTCCCGCGGGATGTCGACGTCGACACCCCGCAGATTGTGCTCCCGGGCGCCGCGGACGCGGACGTGCGAGTCGAGGGGGCGGCCGTCGGGGCTGGGCATCGGCGGGACTCCTGAGGCGGCCCGTACCGCGGTCCGTGGGCCGCGGCCCGGCCGTCGGCGGGGGGCAGGGGGCAAACCCCACGATTCTAGGCCGCGCCCGGTCCCGCTACCCGGGCGCGTCGGGCGGGACCCGGAGGGCCGTCCGGTCGGACGACCGGCCCCGGACGTGCCGGCGCCGGTCAAGCCGCACCCCCGCCGCCCCGGACGCGCCCCTACCGGTCAGGACGGCATGTTCTCCAGGTCGAGGAGCTGCCTCTTGCGTTCCAGGCCCCCGGCGTAGCCGGTGAGCGCCCCGGTCGCGCCGATCACGCGGTGGCAGGGGCGGACGATCAGCAGCGGGTTGGCCCCGATCGCCGTACCGACGGCGCGGACCGCTGCCCTGGACGCGCCGATCCGCGCGGTGACCTCCCCGTAGCTGACCGTGGTGCCGTACGGGATGGTCTCCAGGGCCTTCCAGACGCGCTGCTGGAAGTCGCTGCCGCCCGTCACGTACTCGATGTCGAAGGCGGTCAGCCGGCCGTCGAAGTACGAACCGAGCTGGGAGACGATCTCCCGGAACGCCGCCGGGTCCTCGTGCCAGCCGTCCTGGACGACCGCACCGCGCTTCTGGTCCGGCACGGACAGCGCGGCCAGCGCCGTACCGCCCTTGGCGGTGGCCGACTCCTCACCCACCAGCAGCAGTCGGCCGAGCGGGCTGTCCATGGTCGTGTAGACCGTCATCGGTCGGTCCTTTCCGAGTTCTCGCAGCGTGTTCACCCTCAACAGTGCGCCCTGTACCGGCTTCCGTCCGGCGGGATTCGGACACGGCGCTGAGCGGGTGGCCGGTCGGTGCCGTACGGACGCGCTCGGCGGCGTCGGGCGGCCCGCTGGGGTCGCGCCGGGGCCGGTGCGGGCACACGATCGAAGTCGACCACTCCGCACGCCCCAGGAGTCCTGATGGTCTGGATCCCGCAGATCCCCGACCTCGTCGGCCGGCTCGGCGCCACCGAGCTCGCCGACGCCCTGCGCGACCCGGCGACGGCCACCGTACCCGTCGCCCTGGACGACCCGGAGGCCGGCCGGATCAGCGGCGTCGCCGTCCTGGCGGCCTGGCTGGCCGTGCAGGACACCTGGAGGGCGGAACGGAGGGCGAAGATCGAGGAGGTCGCCACCACGTTCGGCGAGGGGCGGGCCGTGGGGGAGTGGGTCGTCCATCTGGAGGGTGCGGAGGGCGAGCGCGTCGGACTGCCCGTGGCCGTCGCGGTGGACCTCGCCTCCGCGCTCCCGGTGCGGATCCACCACTCCCGCCTGGCGCTGCTCGGCCGGCACGTGGTGCGCCGTCCGATGGTGCCGCCGGACCCGTCGGCCCGCGCCTCCGGCGTGGCGGGCGCCTACCTGGCCGCCCTCGGCGCGGGGGACACCGCGGCCGCCGTCGCCGCCTTCGCACCGGACGGGACCTTCCGCGGGCCGTCCGCCGACACGGACCGGTGCACGGGGACCGAGGAGCTGACCGAGCTCCACGACACGCTCTTCTCCGCGGGCGGCGGCATTCCGCTCACGCTGTGCACCGTGACCGAGGACGGCGAGCGCTGCGCGTTCGAGTACGTCGTCGACCGCTGGGGCGGCACCGAGCTGCCCCCGCAGCCGGGCCTCGCGGTCTGCGTCCGCGGCGCCGATGGCCTGATCGCGTCGGCGCGGGTGTACGACGACGTGGAAGCACCGGTGGAGTAGGGCTGCCGGGCCTGTGCCGCGGGCAGGGTTCTGTTCTCGGATCTCCCCACCCCCACCCCCACCGGCACCGAGAGCAGGAGTGAGCATGCGGTACGTGAAGCTCGGTTCGACGGGTCTGGACGTCTCCCGGATCTGCCTTGGCTGCATGAGTTTCGGCCTGCCCGACCGGGGCGTCCACGCCTGGACCCTCGACGAGGAGGCCTCGCGCCCCCTGATCCGCCAGGCCCTGGAGTCCGGGATCACCTTCTTCGACACGGCCAACGTGTACTCGGACGGCACCAGTGAGGAGATCGTCGGGCGGGCGCTCGGCGCGTTCGCGCGCCGCGACGAGATCGTCATCGCCAGCAAGGTCAACGGCGCGATGCACGAGGGTCCCAACGGCCGTGGCCTGTCCCGCAAGGCGATCATGACGGAGATCGACAACAGTCTGCGCCGCCTCGGCACCGACTACATCGACCTCTACCAGATCCACCGCTTCGACCGCCGCACTCCCGTCGAGGAGACGATGGAGGCGCTGCACGACGTGGTCAAGGCGGGCAAGGTCCGTTACCTCGGGGCGAGTTCGATGTACGCCTGGGAGTTCTCCAAGGCCCAGTACACGGCCACGCTGCACGGCTGGACCCGCTTCGTCTCCATGCAGAACCACTACAACCTCCTCTACCGCGAGGAGGAGCGCGAGATGCTGCCGCTCTGCGCCGACCAGGGGGTCGGCGTCCTGCCGTGGAGCCCGCTCGCCCGCGGCCGGCTCACCCGCGACTGGGACACGGTCACCGAACGCAGCCGAAGCGACACGTTCGGCCGGAACCTCTACCAGGACGGCGACCGCGAGATCGCCGAAGCGGTCGCGCGCATCGCCGCCGAGCGCGGGGTGCCGCGCGCCAGGGTCGCGCTCGCCTGGCTGCTGCGGCGCGACACCGTGACCGCGCCCATCGTCGGCGCCACGAAGGCGGCGCACATCGAGGACGCGGTCGCCTCGCTCGATGTGGAGCTCTCGGACAAGGAGACCGAGGAGCTCGAACAGCCGTACACGCCCAGGGCGATCAGCGGTCACTGACACGGACGGGCCGGCTGTCGCCGGGCGTGCGTCGCCGGGTGTGCCGAGGCGGGTGTGCGTCGTCGGACGGGGGGGGGCGCGGGGGGGGCGGGCCGCCCGCGGGCCCCCTCCCCCCCCCCCCCCGAGTAGT
>NZ_JBHYXD010000013.1:115933-145496 GCF_042751995.1 Streptomyces sp. NPDC059371
AGAGACAGCCCTTGGCCAGCTGCTCGTTGCCGACCGCGGCGCCGCCGCCTTCGTTGACGAACGAGGAGACGTCGTCGCTGCGCTTGTCACGGTTGGCGGTCATGCCGACCAGGAATTACGTGCGGAATGACGCTCGGATGAGCGCGTGAGAGCGCTCCCATTGCGGAGACTTCGGACGGAAGGGAGACCCGCGGGGTTTCCGAATTTCTTTTGGCGGAGCCCGGCTGACATTTGGTCAATATTCTCGGCCGGGCGGTATTAGGAGAAAATCCGGGATCGCTTGTTCCGGCTCGCCGCCCTGTGCAAAGGTGGGCGTTGTCGGCGTGCAGACAATAGTGGCTTCGTTCTGCACGCGTGCGGCGCGCCCGCTCCCTCTCGCCCGAAAGTGCTGCCGGAGGTGGTCGTTCGCGACGCCGGCCCCCATGGGCAGGCCCTCCGGTTACGACGGGCGGCCGACATACCCATTGGTATGGACTATTTGCCGCGCTGCCTTTGGAAGGAAAGCGGACGTGAATGACGGAACGCTGTCTCATTCGTCTGACCCCGACCGTGTGTTCGAGGTGTCGGATGAACGGCTCGCTGCCGAGCTGAAGAGGCAGGGTGGCGCAACCGCGAACTATCCGGTAGGGGAACTCCTGGACCGCCACTGGGAGGCGGTGTTCTCTTACGCGCGGCTGTGCACCGGCGGTGTACGTCCCGCCGGAATGCTCACCACAGCGTCATTCACGCGTCTGTTCGGGGATTCGCTGCACCAGGGCGGACCGAGCGCCGCCTGGCGCCCCCAGTTGCTCGTCACCGTCCGCCGCATAGCCGCCGAGTGGCTGACGGACCCGCGACGCGAACTGCTCGATCCCGGGCTCCTGGCCGAAGCGGACCGCGCGGACCGGGCGGCGGCACGGCTGCTTCCCCCGGAGAACAGGCGCCTGATCTCCCGGGCGTTCCAGCGGCTGCCCGAGCCGGCCCGCTGCCTGCTGTGGCACGGGGAGGTGGAAGCCGAGCAACCGGAGGTCCCCGCGGCCCTGTTGGGCATCTTCCCCGAGGACGCGGTCACCGAACTGGAGCGGGCCAGGGAGCGTCTGCGTCAGGGCTGTCTGGAGATCCACCACGAACTCGCCCCCAGCCAGGAGTGCCGCCGCTACCACCGCATGCTCGACGTCTCCTTCCGGCGCGGCGGTGCGGTCCTCGATCCCGACCTGCGCAGCCACATGGACGCGTGCGGCCACTGCCGTTACGCGGCCGACCAGTTGAGCCAGTTCAACGGCGAACTCGCCGTCCCGCTCGCCGAGGCGGTGCTCGGCTGGGGCGCGCACGCCTATGTGGCCTCCCGGCAGGCGCGGGCCGCCGCGACCGCGGACGCGGCCCAGGACCCGCACGGTGACCGGGCCGTCGGCGACGCTGCCCCTGCCGCCGACGCAGGCGCGGCCCACGCCGGGGGAGCGCCGGGTGCCGACGGCGGCCCGGCCATCGGGAGCGCCCCCATCGTCGAGTTCCTGCCCGACGCCGACGGCGTACGTCCCCCGGGCCTTCCCCCGCGCACCCCGCCGGACGCCCATCAGTTCGCCGGCACCCCGCCCACTGGCCCCGAAGCGGCCGCGCCGGGGCCGGCCTCGCGGTCCGGACAGGGTGCCTCCGCTCCCGTCGGGGACGAGCGGCCCCTCCGCCGCCAGGGCGACCGGTCCTCCAGCCGTCGGGACGACCGGCCCTCCCGTCGCCGGGGCGCATCCCGGTCCGGTGCCGGGACCCGCTCCGCCGGCTCCGCGGGAGGCGGCGGAACTCGCTCCTCCGGCTCCGTGGCGGGCGCCGGTACCGGCTCTTCCGGCTCCGCGGCGGGTGCCGGTACCGATTCCTCCGGCTCCGCGCTGGGTGCCGGAACCCGGGCCTCTCGCAGAGCCGCCGAGCGCAGGGGGGCCAGGCGCTCGCCGGGACGCCGCAATGTCACCGTCGCCGTGCTGACCCTCAGCGCGCTGATCATGGTCCCGCTGGTCCTGTGGGTGTCCGACAACGATGCCGACGACCGTCACGACACGGCCGACGGCGGCCGCTCCGCCGACGCGCCGAGCCGCAGCACCGACCCGTCGTGGGCCCGGACCGGGGAGAAGAAGGACGGCACCGTGCGCGGCCGGCTGCGCAACGCCGCGACGGGCCGGTGCGTCGGCTTCCCCGGGACGGCACCGGCGAGCGGTGCCGAGGCCCGGCTCATCCCGTGCTCCTCGGAGTCGGCGACGGAATGGTCGTACGGGTCGGACGGGCTCCTGCGCGACGCGGTCCACCCCGGTCTCTGCCTGGACTCGCACCTGAGCTACTCCGTCCAACTGGCCCCCTGTACGGACTCGTCGCAGCCCGGGGCGAAGAACGTCCGCTACGACCTCACCCTCCAGGGCCTGCTCGTGCCGCGCTGGAACCCGGATCTGGCGCTCGTCCCGGCGTCGGCCGAGGGGGAGTCGGCACTCGTCCTCAAACTCCGCGAGAACGAGCCGATCCAGCACTGGACGTTCGACACCTCGTCGCCCTCGCTCCAACTGGAGGTCGTCAACTGGGACTCCACGGACGGTGACGCGAAGGGCTCCGCCACAGGGAAGCCGCCCGCGTCCCCGACGGCATCCGCCGGCACCCGGACGCCCACCGCCACGACCGCGGCTCCCGGCCACGCCACGCCGTCCGCGGAGCCGTCCGACACCTCCTGCGCCTCGGTGTCCGGCTTCTGCCCGGAAGACGGGCTCAACGGCTCGCCCCGGGACGGCGGTTACGGTACGGACTCTGGCTCTGGCTCTGGCTTCGGTTCCGGCGGCTATGGATCGCTCGGCGGAGGGGGCCAGGGAAGCCGCCGGTGACGCGACGGGTTCCGGCGGTCTCCCGGGCGCGACGGGCTCCGGCGGTCCCCGTCCCAAGGCCGTTCGTCAGGATGTCGCGGTGCCGGAGGAAGCGGTGGCCGAGCCCGTCGAACCGGCCGTTCCCAGGAACTCGTCCCAGCCGCCGAGCGGCGACTGCCCCGGGTCGAGTGTGCGCAACTTCCGCAGGGCCGCGGGATCCTGGGCCTCCAGCCAGGTGACGAGCTGACGGAAGGAGACCATGCGGACGTCGTCGTGGGCCGCCATCCGGGAGAGTGCCTCCTCGACGGCGTCCATGTAGATGCCGCCGTTCCAGCGCTCGAAGTGGTTGCCGATGAAGAGCGGGGCCCTGTTGCTCTCGTAGGCGCGCCGGAAGCCGCCGAGGTAGCTGTCGCGGGCCTGGACGCGCCAGGCGTCGTACCGGGTGCGGTCCCCGAGCGGATTGGCACCGGACTGATTGGCCATCAGGTTGTAGTCCATCGACAGGACTTGGAAGGAGTGGCCGGGAAACGGGATGGACTGGAGCGGAAAGTCCCAGATCTTGCCGTCCCGCACCTTGGCGGGCCACATCTGGAGTCCGCCGGGCGAACTGGCGTCGTACTTCCAGCCCAGCGCGGCGGCGGTCGGCAGCAGATTCGCCTGACCCTCCAGACAGGGAGTGCGGCCGCCGGTCAGCTCCTTCTCGTAGTCGAACGGGAGCGGTTCCAGGTCGGTGAAGCCGGTGTTGGTCCGCCACTCGGTGACGAACTTCTTCGCCTGCGCTATCTCGCTGCGCCACTCGGCGGGCGACCAGCGGCGGACCCCGTCCGTGCCGCAGAAGTGACCGTTGAAGTGGGTGCCGATCTCGTGCCCCTCCAGCCAGGCCGCGCGTATCTGCTGGAGGGTCGCGTGGATGTGCCGGTCGGAGAGATAGCCGATGGCGGAGGCGCCGACGGGGTGCTGCGGCGGGTGGTACAGGTGCTTCTTCGACTCCGGAAGGGTGTAGATGCCGCTGAGGAAGAACGTCATCGACGCCCCGTGGTCGGCGGCGACCTTGCGGAACCGGGAGAACAGCCTGTTGCTCAGTTCGCCCGCGCCGTCCCAGGAGAAGACGACGAACTGAGGGGGCCGTTCGCCGGGCTTCAGCCGCTTCGCCTTCGGCTGCCGGGGCTGGGCTCCGGTGTCCGCCGTGGACCCGTCGCCGATCAGCTTGACCGGCCGGAGCCGCGCCGGGCCGTCGCCCCCGCTTCCCACGGACCAGTCCCTCGCCGAGCAGGCCGACAGGGCTCCCAGCGCGCCCGCCGACGCCGTCGCGGCCAGCAGCCGCCTGCGTGAGACACCGCTCATCGCTCATCCCCCGATGTTCTTGGCACCGGCCCGGGTCCGGGGCCGGTGCCTTCGTCAGAACGACGCGCCTCTCGCGGGGTGCGTCAAACGGTGGGATGCGCGAAATTCCGGAAAGGGTCGCAGGAAGCGGGACACGTTGCCGTTCTGTGACAAATCCCGCTGCCCGAGGGGCGGTTGGTGGGCAGCGGGACGCCCCTGTCCGGCGCGGCGACGGCCGGGCGTACGGTCAGGGGGCGCTCCCGGGACGGACGACCGTCAGGAAGACCGAGGACGCGTTGCCGGACACCGGCACCTTGCCCTGGGTCCACGTCACGGTCAGCGGGTCCCGCTCGTCCGGCGGTGTGACGATCAGCGCGGTGGGAGTCGCCGTGTTCGCCCCGCTGATCTCCGGGTTGGAGAAGGTCAGTCCGGACCACGCGCTGTGCCCGGGGGCCAGCACGATCGTCGTGGGCGTGCCCGAGGACCGCCGCGGGTCGGGCCCGAGCTGCTTGCCGGACGCGTCGACGAAGGCCGCGCCGGGGTAGCCGCGCACGGTGCAGGCGCGCTTGGACGTGTTCGTCAGGACGATCGGGAAGTTCTCCTGGCCCGCTCCGGGGTCGTTGCGGCCGACGGAGGCGCGCAGCTCCGAGGTGTGGCAGCGCCCGCCGCCCGCGGCGCTCCCCGCGGAGGCCGAGGCGGACCCGCTCCCCGTCCCTGTGCCTGTCCCGGTTCCCGTCTTCCCCGACGGGGCGCTGGCGGCCGGGTCGGCCGCCTCGCTGGAACCCGCCGTCGTGCTCGTGCTCGTGCTCGTGCCGCCGGACGCCGGTCCGGCCGTGCCGGGAAGGGTCTTCGGCGAGCCCTGCGGGGTGCCGTTGCCGCAGGCGGTCAGCAGGCTCAGCAGGGCGACACCCGCGAGCAGCGCGGCCCGCCGGGCCCCGGGTGTCGCGCGGTGCGCGGACCCCGTGCCGGTCCGGTCCGTGTCCGCCGCCGGTTGCGGGAAGGTCGACATGTCACCACTCCTTGCGAATCTCCGTACGAGCTCATGGCACATGCGCGAGGCGCGTCGCGCCCCGTCATTCCTCTTGGATGCGCCCGTGGACCGAAAAGTTCGCGGGATCGCCGACGGGTTCCGGCGGGACCGCCCGCCCAGCATCAGGCCTTGAGGCGTACGGAGCCGATGACACCGTCGGCCGTGTCGTCGTCGCCGCTCTCCTGGCGGATCTGGACGTACACCTGGGGCCGGGTGCCGGTCCCCGTCGCGGTCAGCGCGGCCTCGGTGAGGCGGTCGTCCTCGCCGGGACAGCCGTCCCAGGTTCGTATCAGCCCGTGCCAGCGCGCGCCGGCATAGGCGTGGCTTCCGGTGTAGTGGCATCCCGGGTGCGTGATGGCGCGGACCGCGCCGGTCACGTCACCGTGTTCGCTCAGTCCGACGAAGGCCCCGTCGACACCGGCCCGGAGGTCCGGCCAGCGAGCCAGGCGGTTCGCGACGACGAGGCCGGGCTCCGTGCCGCCCTCGAGTCCCAGCGACCGCGGATTCCACCCCGAGTCGCGCACCTGCCCGCCCCAGGCGGCCGGTACCTCCACCGTGATCCGGCCCGTGCCGTCCTCGACCGCGAGGGTTCCCGCGGCGGGCCTGTGCTCCAGCAGTACGGCGCCGACGCCGACGGTGCAGGCCACGGCGACGCCGGTCACCGCGAGGATCGCGGTGCGCCGAGGTCGCACGGGCCGCCGGGGCCGCCGGTTCCGCCGGGACGCGGGGACACCTTCGTCCGCGGCCTCCCCGGCCAGCCGCTCGAGCTCCGAGGCGAAGGCCTCGGCGCTCGGCCAGCGCCGCTCCCGGTCGGGTTCCATGGCGCGCAGCAGCGCCCGTCCGACGTCCGGGCCGATGTCCGTACGGAGCCGGTCGGGGCGTTCGACCTTGCCCGGCGGACCCGGAACCGAACCGGTGACGAGGTGGTGGCCGAGTGCGCCCAGGCTGTACACGTCGGCCCGCGCGTCGATCCCGGATCCGGGCCGGGCCTGCTCAGGCGGGGCGTATCCGGCCGAGCCCGCCGCGATGGTGAGTCCGGAGGCCTGGGCCAGACTCTTGGCGAGCCCGAGGTCGGCCAGCAGCACCCGGTCGGCCCCGGCGGGTGTGGTGCGCAGGAGCACGTTGGACGGCTTGATGTCACGGTGCACGATCCCGGCCGCGTGCAGCGCGGCGGCGGCCCGCGCCGCCCGTGCCGTCAGGCGCAGCGCCTCGGCGACGGGCAGCGGTCCGGCCTCGATCCGGTCGGCGAGGGTGCCCCCGTCGGCGTACTCCATGACGAAGTAGGGTCTGCCGTCGGGGAGTTCACCGATGTCGTAGACCTGGACGACCCTGTTGGAGTCGGCCTTGCGCAGCAGCCGGGCCTCGGAGAGGAAGCGTTCCCTGATGTCCAGGCGGTCGACCCAGTTCTCGGTGAGCACCTTGACCGCGACGGCCGCGTCGAGAACGTCGTCGTGGGCGAGCCAGACCACGCCGAAACCGCCCGCGCCCAGGCGCCGTTCGAGGCGGTAACGGCCGATCCGCTCCAGCGAGTGCATACGACTATCATGCCTGGCCTCTGGTCGGCATCGAGGGGAGCGCCAGGTGGGCGACGCGGCGGAGACCGAGGAACTCGCGCGGCGGGCGGCGGCCGGGGACCGGGCGGCACTCGACGTCCTGCTGCGGCAGGTCCGGCCCGAGGTCGTCCGCCGGTGCGCGCGCTTTCTCCCCTGCCGTGAGGACGCCGAGGAGGCGGCCCAGGACGTCCTGCTCCAAGTCGCACGCAGGATAACGGCGTTCGAGGGGCGCAGCCGGTTCAGTACCTGGCTGTACACGGTGGTCGCCAACTGCGCCCGGCAGAAGTACCGCGAGCTGAAGCGGCGGGCCGCCGAGCGGCCGGAGGCCGTCGATGCCGCATGGTACGTCGATCCGCGGACGACGAGTGTCATCGCGGGTTCCAGGATCGACCTGCTGGAGGCGCTGGAGCGTGAACACCCGCATCTGGTGGCGCCGTTGGTCTACCGGGACATCTGTCAGCTCGAGTACGCGGAGGCCGCCGAGCGCGTCGGCGTTCCGCTCGGCACACTCAAGTCCCGTCTGCACGAGGCACGCAAGAAGGTCAGGCCGTGGCTGTCGGACGCTTCCTGACCCGTTTCCGCCGGGTTCAGGGAACCTGGCGGGAACGGGTCAGGCGCCTGCGGCCCGGTCAGCGCTGGGTGTAGATGAAGCCGATCTTGTCGACCTCGTCACCCGAGCGGCCGTGGAAGCCGGCGATCTGCCGGCCGCTCGGCGCGGTGCGGGTCACGCAGTCCGATGTCGTCGTGCCGCCGGCCAGGCTCCGGCCGAGGTTCGTGGTGAACTTCGCGTAGAAGATGCGGGTATGACCGTCCTTCACACCCTTGCAGAGCTGCGTTGAGGTGACGTACTCGCCGCTGCCGAGCGTCAGCGAGGCGGCGGTGCCGCCGGTGCCGCCGTGCGTCAACGTGGTGCCGTCGCTCAGGGTCAGCACCAGCCGGTCGACCCGTGAGCCGCTGCCGATGGACACCACGGACGCGCGGGCGCCGGCCGGCACCCGGACGATGTCGTTGAAGTGGTCGCCGTGCGGCCCGCCGAACTGGTCGCTGAGCTGGAAGCCGCTGGTGCGGGACCAGGTGAACGACGCGGTGATCGGGTCGTGGTCGGAGAGCATGAGGCCGTCGGAGGTCAGGAAGCGTGTGTGCTCGTTGTGGTAGCCCGTCGCGTTGAGTGCGACCGACTTGCTGCCGCGGTAGAGGATCTTGTCGACGACCTCGCAGGTGTCGGGGACGGTGGTGCCGCTCTGGTCGCAGACGAGGGCGTCGCTTCCCTTGGCCGGCGCGGTGCCGCCGCGGACGAGCTGTACCCAGGCGTCCGACAGTCCGTTGGCGGCGGCGAACTCCGCGATGGTGTCACCGGACCGGGTGTAGCGGGTGTTCGTGTCGCCCATGACGACGACGGCGTTGCCCGCGGAACGGCTGTTGATGAACGCGGTGAGCTGATTGAGGTTGTCGGCTCGGGAGGCGAGGTCGCCGTCACTGGTGCCCGCGTTCGTGTGCACGTTGTAGAAGTCGACGTAGACGCCGTCGGCGAGGCGTTCGCGCATGAAGGTGAAGCCCTTGGGCGTGAGGCAGTCGCCGGAGTCGAGCTGGCAGGAGTTCCAGCCGACCCGTTCGAAGTCGTCGGTGTCGTACGAGATCTTCGAAAGGGTGTTGAGGCCGCTGCCGATGCCCGCCCCGCCACTGGTGGGGGTGCGGTAGGCGTGCGCCGTGTCCGCCGCGTACAGGGCCGCGTGATAGTTGAAGTCCTCCTCGACGTGGACGATGTCGTAGGGGGCGATGAGTCCGCCGATCGCCGTGGTCGCGCTCTGGCGGGGTGTCGGCGCGCTGGAGATGCCTTCGGGCAGCCCGGCGACGTTGTAGCTGAGCACGCTGAAGGTGCCGGAGTCGGCGGCCGCGACGGGGGACGCGGCCGCGGTGAGTCCGCCGAGCGCGGCGGCTGCCGCGGCCGCACCGGCGAGAAGTCTGCGGAGAGGGGACATCGGGGGTGTCTCCAGGGGACGAAGGGACGTCAAGAACCGACCGAGAAGGTGGCGTCGGCCTTGTCGGTGGCGGTGGAGATCGGATCGATGCGCAGCACAAAGTTCGCGTGCCTGAGGTAACGGTCCGGGTAGTTGGAGGAGCGGAAGGATGACCACGACGTGTCGGCCAGGCCCGCCGTCCGGTGGAAGGTGGCGTCCTGCGCGAACGTCGTGGTCCCGTCGTCGACGTCGAGTGCCGTCTGGTAATTGCTGTGCCGCAGGTAGCGCGTCGGGTGGCTGACCGACCGGAACGAGACGCCGGCCGTGTCGGCGAGTCCGGGCACCAGCGTCCACTGCGCGTCCGCGTACGGGTCGAACGGGTACTCGTCGATCCGGCCGACGTAGTTGGAGTGCCGGACGTAACGCGTCGGATAGTTGTAGGACTTGAGCCGATTCCAGGCGGGGGCGCCCCACGTGGCGAGGAGGTTGGCGTACTCCGTCGTGGTGATCGGCTGGATGCTCGCGTGCTTGGAGTTCAGCGGCTGGGTGTACAGCCGCTGGTCGACCGCCGTCCAGGTGCCGCTCGCGAGATCGGCCGACTGCCAGGCGTAGAACACACCGTTGGGCGTGTACGTGTCTCCCCAGAGGTACCAAGTTCCCGTCGACCGGGACTTGATGAGGATCGGTGCCTCTGTGCCGCCGTGGGCGACCGGTGTGCTGAACACGGTGAAGCTGCCGGGGTTCAGGGACGCGGACCTGGCGCCCACCAGCGTCTGGTCCTTCTTGAAATAGAGGTAGTTCACCCCGCCGACGCCCACGGCCAGATCCCCGTCGATCACGTCATAGCCGGGGTCGAAGAAGACCTGTGCGGCCGACGCCGTCACGAAGTCGGTCGTGTAGTTGACCATGATGACGTTGTGGCCACTGGAATCGACCGCTGAGTAGATGATCCCGTACTGCCCCCGTCCCGCGTCCCAATAGGCCTCGGGTGCCCAGCTGTGGGTGGCCATGTCGTGCAGTCTCAGGCGCCGGTAGCCGCTGAAGGACCGCAGATCGGCGGAGTCCCAGACATGGATGTACTGGCTCTGCAGACTCCAGTCGGTGCCCTTGAGGTCGGTGGCGAGCACCGCGAACGTGCCGTCCTGTCTGCGCAGGATGAACGGATCGCGCAGGCCGCCGGTGCCGCCGGTCGGCGTCACGACGGGCTTGTTCTGGTTCAGCGGTGTCCACTGGAGCGAGTCGGGGCTGACGGCCAGATGCAGGCCGTAGTCCGCTCCGTCGCCGTTCGGGGACTCGGTGAAGTAGCCCATCACATAGGCGGTCGAGGCCGCGGCGCGGGCGGACGGGGCGCCGAGGGCGAAGACGGCGCCGAGGCCGGCCATCGCGCCCAGCGCGACCCGCCGGGAGGGCTGAAGGGGCCTGTCGTTCATGCCGGTCTCCTCGGTGGAGGGGCGGCAGTTGGGGTGTCCCTCCCCTTGACCGACGCCCTGTTCGACATACCGAATGCCGTGCGACATGCTGTGCGAGGCATTACGGTAGAGGCCTGCCCGTGATGTGAACAGGGCCTGAAGAGACAGAAGTTGAGCGTGCTTCACGTCTCTTCGCGGTCCCGGGGCACGGGGTTGTGGTCCGGCCGTTGTCGGAGCCGCTGTCTAGGCTGGTCCGCGTGAAGGAACAGAACAGCAGACCCCTCGCCGTGTTCGATCTGGACGGCACGCTCGCGGACACCGCGCACCGGCAGCGGTTCCTGGAGCGCGCGCCGCGGGACTGGGACGCGTTCTTCGCGGCGGCGTCCGAGGATCCGCCGCTCGCGGAGGGCGTCGCGCTGGCGCTGAGCAGCGCGCGGGAGTGCGAGGTGGTCTATCTGACCGGCCGCCCCGAGCGATGCCGGCGGGCGTCGGTGGAATGGCTGGCCGAGCACGGCCTGCCCGAGGGGCGCATCTGGATGCGGCGCAACGACGACCGCAGGCCCGCCCGCCGCACCAAGCTGGAGATCCTTCGCCGGCTGGCCCGTGACCGGGAGATCCGCGTCCTCGTCGACGACGACGAATTCGTGTGTGAGGAGGCGGAGCGGGCCGGCTTCACGGTCGTACGGGCACGGTGGGCGGCCGCGTCGGCGGCACTGAAGGACGCGCAGGAGCGGGAGGGGCGGACCTGAGGGCATCCCGGCGGGCGAGGCCCGGGAGGATTCCCGGGCGGGCGGGAGATTCCGAGAGCTTCCCCGCGGGCGGAGCTGAGGGGATTTACCGGCGGCCGGGGTGGACCCGTGGGGGCGCGGGTCGGGTCAGTCGGCGTCCTCCAGCCGGAAACCGAGCTTCAGCCCGACCTGGTAGTGCTCGATCCGCCCGTTCTCGATCTGCCCCCTGACCTGGGTGACCTCGAACCAGTCGAGGTTGCGCAGGGTCTGCGAGGCCCGGGTGACCCCATTGCGAATGGCCTGGTCGACGCCTTCGTGAGAGGTCCCGACGATCTCGGTGACCCGGTAGGTGTGCTCGGACATGCGACTGCTCCTCTCCGCCGTGGCGTGAGTGCCAGGCGTGATTCCACGGTGCCCCACCGGGTGGCGCTCCGCGAGACGGCGGGGGTGTGGAGGGTGACGTGGGGGCGGCCGGAGGAGGGTTCAGGCCTGGACCGGCGGGAGGGATGGTGCCGGCGTGAGGGCCGGTGCCGGCGCGACCGCTGGTGCCGGCACGAGCCGCACGGGCCGCTGCCGGGCCTGGCCGCCGGCCGATGTGTCGGGGTGAGACGGGTGTGTTTGAGTGTGGCGCGGCGACGGCCCGGCCTCTCCGCCCGCGCCACACTCTTCGGAAGGAACCGGACATCGTGCACGTACTGATCCTGGGTGGTACGACCGAGGCCCGTCGTCTCGCCGAGAGCCTGGCGGCGGGGACGCGGGCGGACCTCAGGGTGACGAGCTCGCTGGCCGGACGGGTGGGCGCGCCCCGGCTGCCGCCCGGCGAGGTGCGTGTGGGCGGGTTCGGCGGTGCGGAAGGCCTGGCGCGATGGCTGGGCGACCACGCGGTGGACGCCGTCGTGGACGCCACGCACCCCTTCGCCGGAACGATCAGCTCCAACGCGGCATCGGCCGCGGCCACCACGGGCGTTCCCCTGCTCGCCCTGAGGCGCCCCGGCTGGGTTCCGGTGGAGGGCGACGTCTGGCACGAGGCAGGTTCCCTGGAGGAGGCCGCCGGACTCCTGCCCTCACTGGGCCGCAGGGTGTTCCTCACGACGGGCCGACTGGGTCTGGCGGCCTTCGCGGCTCTGGAGGACCCGTGGTTCCTCGTACGCTCCGTGGACGCGCCGCAGGCCCCGGCCCCACCCCGCATGGAGGTGCTGCTGGACCGAGGCCCGTTCACGCTTGAGGGAGAACGGCAACTGCTCCGGCATCACGCCATCGACGTACTGGTGACGAAGGACAGCGGAGGCGAGGCCACGGCCCCGAAACTGACAGCGGCCCGGGAGGCGGGCCTGCCGGTGGTCGTGATCCGCAGACCACCGGTGCCGTCCGGGGTCCCGACCGTGGCGGACCCGGAGGCAGCCGCCGCCTGGATCACGGCACGGCTACGCCAGGGCACGACCCCGACCGAGCGCTGACACAGGACCCCCGACCTGACCGCAGCCGACTCGCCACCTCCGAGGATCGAGAAGAGCACCGCCCTGAGCGGGATCTGTTCATACAGGCATGACGACAACGAGTTCAACAGCTCCGCCTTCCGCGGAGACGCGGCTGGAACAGAACGAGCCCACGCCGCGGATCACACGCACGACACGACCCCCAGCCACACGAACAGCCACTCGCCCCCCAGCGTCAGTCTCAGATGATTCGAACCCTACGAAAACGCGACGCATCGGGGAAGAGTGATCAAGGCCATCTGTTCAGCAGGAGAGCAACCTCTGGTCAATGGCGTCACGCGCTTTCAATCAACCACCGCGCCAAGGCCAGTGCCGCAAGGTGACCTCGGCGGCGCGTGGGGCCCTCCCGGTTACTCCTGATCGCTCGCTATCGCGTTGATCGCGGCCGCCGCCATCGCGCTGCCGCCTCGGCGGCCCCGGACGATCAAGTGGTCCAGGGCGGAGGGGTGTTCGGTCAGGGCCGTCTTTGATTCCGCTGCGCCTACGAAGCCGACCGGGACGCCGATCACCGCGGCCGGGCGAGGTGCGCCCTCCTCCATCAGTTCCAGGAGGCGGAAGAGGGCCGTGGGGGCGTTGCCGACGGCCACCACGGCGCCGTCCAGGCGGTCGCGCCACAGTTCCAGGGCGGCCGCGCTGCGCGTGGTGCCCAGTTTCGCCGCCAGGGCCGGCACCGACGGGTCCGACAGCGTGCAGATCACCTCGTTGTCCGCGGGCAGGCGCTTGCGCGTGATGCCGCTCGCGACCATGGAGACGTCACAGAGGATGGGTGCGCCCGAACGCAGGGCTTCGCGGGCGCGGGCCACGACCTGGGGTGTGTACGCGAGATCGTCGACCAGGTCCACCATGCCGCAGGCGTGGATCATCCGGACCGCCACCTGGCTGACGTCGGCGGGCAGAGCCGCGAGGTCCGCTTCCGCGCGGATGGTGGCAAAGGACTCGCGGTAGATGGCCGCGCCGTCCTTCTCGTAGTCGAACACTGTCTTCTCGCTCACCGTTGACGTCGTTCCGGGCGCGAGCATACCGATCATGACCTGGACAGCGATTCCGTCGGGCCTGGTCAGGCTGGTCAGGTTGGTATGGGCGTCCGGTGCGTGACCAGGAGGCGGGGCGTGGGCCGGGGCGGTGGTCCCGGCCCACGCCCCGGCTCTCAGCCTCAGCCCCGTTCCGGGAAGGTGCGGCCCTACGCTGAGTTCTCCACCGCCTCGCTCAGCGACAGCGCGAACCGGCCCTCCGCGTCCGTCCACCAGTGGGACAGGCCGAAGCCCGCCGCGGCCAGTTCAGCGCGGACGCCGTCCTCGCGGAACTTCGCCGAGATCTCGGTGCGGATCTCCTCGCCTTCCGCGAGGTGGACCGCCAGATCCAGGGCCGGGACCTTCACGGTCTGGGTGGCGCGCGACCGCAGCCGCATCTCGATCCACTCGTTCTCGGGGTCCCAGAGCGCCACGTGCTCGAAGGCGCCGAGGTCGAAGTCGGCGCCGAGTTCGCGGTTGACGACGCTCAGCACGTTCTTGTTGAACGCGGCCGTGACCCCGGCCGCGTCGTCGTAGGCGGTGACGAGCACCGACGTGTCCTTGACCAGGTCGGTGCCGAGCAGCAGGGTGTCGCCGGGCGACAGCAGGGACCGTACGGACGCCAGGAACGTCGCGCGCTCGGCGGGCAGCAGATTGCCGATCGTGCCGCCGAGGAAGGCCACGAGCCGCGGCCCGGGGGTGTCCGGGAGCGCGAGACCGCCGGTGAAGTCGGCGATCATCGCGTGGACGTTCAGGCCGGGCCGCTCGGAGATCAGCGCGAGACCGGCCTGGGTGAGCGCGCTCTCGCTGACGTCCACGGGCACGTACGTGTGCAGGTCCGGCATCGCGTCCAGCAGATGGCGGGTCTTCTCCGAAGAACCCGAACCCAGCTCGACGAGCGTGCGCGCACCGCTCGCCGCGGCGATCTCGGCGGCCCGCGCCAGCAGGATCTCGCGTTCCGCGCGCGTCGGGTAGTACTCGGGGAGTTCGGTGATCTTCTCGAACAGCGCGCTGCCGTGGGCGTCGTAGAACCACTTCGGCGGCAGGGTCTTGGGCAGGTGTCCGAGGCCGAGCAGGACATCGGCGCGCAGTGCCGCGTCCGTGGCGTCCTCGGGAAGGGTGCGTGTCAGCAGGAACGGACTCACGTACGGGGCTCCTTGTGCTGTGCGGGTGCCATGTCGTCGCTCATGTCCTTGAGCGGGGTGAGCAGTACCTCGGTGCGGTTCGCGGTGAGAAGGGTGCGGTCGGGGACCTCCCGCCACAGCGGGTCGTCGTCGTAGGGCTCGGAGGCCACGACAGTGCGGCGGCCGGGCTCGGTCAGGTACCAGAGGGTGTCGCCCCAGGCGGTCGCGGTGATCGTCTCGCCGTTGGTGAGCAGCAGGTTGAGCCGCGATCCGGGGGCCGCCTCGGCGACCTCCAGGACGGTGTCGGCCAGCGCTTGGCCCTCCTCGTCACCGGCGCGCAGCCGGTGCAGGACCAGGGCCCACACGAACGCCGAGTCGCACCGGGCCTCCAGTGACAGCAACTCGGCCGGAGGCAGGCCCGAAACGAGGGGGGCGAGGCTGCCGGGCCAGCCGAGGACGGCGCCGTTGTGGCTGAACAGCCAGGGGCCCGCGGCGAACGGCGCCGCCGCGGCCTCCCCGTCCGCGCCCGCCACGGTCGCGTCCCGCACCGCGGCGAGCAGCGCCCGTGTCCCGATCACCCGGGCCAGGTCCGCGAACGACTGGTCGCCCCAGATCGGCCCCGTGCGCCGGTAGCGGGCCGGCACCGGGTCTCCCTCGGCGTACCAACCCACCCCGCACCCATCGGCGTTGACGGTCCCGTGCCGCTGGCGCCGGGGCGCCCACGACTGCCGGAACAGGCTGTGCTCCGGTGTCACGAGGAGCGCGCCGAGCCTCTCCTCGCCTCCCAGATAAGCCAGATGACGGCACATCAGGCGTCCCCGTCGCGGGCCGTGCGGAACCCGGAGAAGATCTGCCGCCGGATCGGATAGTCCCAGTTGCGGAACGTGCCCCGGCAGGCCACCTGGTCCACCGCGAACGAACCGCCGCGCAGCACCTTGTACTCCGGACCGAAGAACACCTCCGAGTACTCCCGGTAGGGGAACGCGACGAACCCGGGGTAGGGCTCCAGATCGCTCGACGTCCACTCCCACACATCGCCGATCAACTGCCGTACGCCGAGCGGCGAGGCGCCCGCCGGGTAGCTTCCCGCCGGGGCCGGGCGCAGATGCCGCTGGCCCAGGTTGGCGTGGACCGGCGAGGGGTCCTCGTCGCCCCACGGGTAGCGGGTGGAGCGGCCGGACACCGGGTCGTGGCGGGCCGCCTTCTCCCACTCGGCCTCGGTGGGCAGCCGCCGCCCCGCCCAGCGCGCGTACGCGTCGGCCTCGTACCAACTCACGTGCAGCACCGGCTCCTCGGGCGGTACGACCTCGGTCACCCCGAAGCGGCGCCGCAGCCACTGTCCGCCCTCGCGCCGCCAGAACAGCGGCGCCTCGATGTCATGGGCGCGGATGTGGTCCCAGCCGGCCGGGGTCCACCAGCGCTCGTCGCCGTAACCGACGTCCTCGATGAATGCCTGGTACGCGGCGTTCGTGACCGGAGTGGTGTCGATGAAGAACGACGGCACCGTGCGCCGGTGCGCGGGCCGCTCGTTGTCGAGCGCCCACGGTTCGGTGGAGGTGCCCATCACGAACGGGCCCCCGGGCACCAGGACTTCGGCGGGACCGGTGAACGGCGGGGCGGGCGCGGGGTCCGGCGCCGTGAGGGCGGCGGGTCCTCTGCGGAGCTGATGGGTGATCAGCATGGTCTCGTCGTGCTGCTGTTCGTGCTGCGCGATCATGCCGAACGCGAATCCGGACCGGGTCAGCCGGGTGCCCTCGAACGCGGCGTTCTCCAGGACGTCCAGCGCCCGGCCGCGCACCTCGGCCGCGTACGTACGGGCCTCGGCGGGCGGCAGCAGCGGCAGCGAGGGGCGTTCGGCGCGTGAGTGCTCGAACGCGTCGTAGATCCCGTCGATCTCGGGCCGCATCGCCTCACGCCCCGCGACCGCCCGCAGCAGCCACAGTTCCTCCTGGTTGCCGATGTGCGCGAGGTCCCAGACGAGCGGGGACATCAACGGCGAGTGCTGCGCGGTGAGATCTGGGTCCTCCACACAGGAGGTGAGCAGGGCGGTGCGGTCGCGGGCGGTGGTGAGCGCGTCCAGCGCGCGCTGCCGGAGCGACTCCGGATCCGTGCGCGGACCGGAGGCGGTCGTGTCGGAAGCGGTCGTGCCGGTCATGTGTTCAGGTCCTTCCCGTCGGACGGGCCCTTCCGGGGGCCGGTACGGGCGCCGCCCGTACCGGCCGTCGTGATGAGCCGAGGCCGCGCCGGCCAGGTCATCGGCGGGGCAGCGGCCCCGGGCCACATAGCGGTCGGTGAACTCGGCCACCGCGTCGAGCACCTCGGTGGTGGCACCGAGCCGGGGCAGTGCCTCGTACGCGGCCGCGAAACAGATCGCCGCGGCCTCGCGCAGCTCCGGATCGGCGAGGCCGAACCGCGCCGCGTCCTGCCACAGCGGGTTGCGCGGCGCCGGTGCGGGCCCGGCCCGCTCCGCGAGCGGCTTGACGGTCCGGTAGGCGGTCTCGGCGGCGTCCGGGTCGTCGAACAGCGCCGCCGTCACCGCGAGCGGCACGATCCAGCCGTCCTCACCCGGCTGCGCGTCGATCATGCGGAGCTCCAGATGGCCGCGCGGCCGTACCGGCGGGAACAGCGTGGTCATGTGGTACGCGAGGTCCTCCCGGTCCGGTGGCGCGGCGGACCGCGTCCAGTCCCGGAAGCTCAGGCCCCGAGGGACCTCCCAGGGCCCCTCGGAGGCCCGTACGCACATCACCGGCGCGTCCAGCACCCGCCGGGCCCAGGCCGCACGGGGGTCGCCGTCCAAGGGCGGCGCGTCGGTGCGTCCGGGGTCCATCGACGCCCAGAGCGACTGCCGGGTGGAACGCCAGCCCGTGTGCCGCCCGCGGGCCATCGGCGAGTGGGCGAACGCGGCCACCAGGACCGCGCCGAGCTGATGGGCCAGCCACCAGCGGCGCCCGTGCCCGAGCGGGCCCGGTTCCTCGTATCCGGCGTCCACGCACACCTGGACCGAGGCCGACGTGCACATCATGGCGCGGCCCTCGGGACCCGCGCGGTCGAGGTACCGCTCCATGGCGTCGTATCTGGGTTCATGGAGGTAGCGGCTCGGGGGGTTCCAGGGGTCCTGGCCGAAACCGCTGAGGCCGAGGCCCGCCTCGCGCAGGGCCGCGCGTACGGCGTCGAGGTCGGCCGAGACGGATCGCACGCACTCCATCAGGGAGGCGGCGGGTGCGGAGCTGAGCTCGAGCTGCCCACCGGGTTCGACGGTGAGCGCCGAACGCAGGGGCAGGGTCCGCACTGCGGCGTACGCCGCTTCGAGTCGTTCAGGGGGTATCGGGAGCCGCGGCGCGCGCAGCTCGTGGACGAGCCATTCCACCTCGACACCGAGGAGGCGGGGCGGACCGGTCTTGAAGCAGATGCCACGGACCAATGCCTCCACCTCGGCCTCGGTGACAGCGGAGCGTCGTCGCTCCGTACAGCCACTCACCGAATCGGACATGTCTGGATCCTCCTGAGATTCCACCATGCCGCCGGTCCTGGGCCTGGTGGGCCGGACCGGCAATGACTGTTCCACCCAAGACCTTCTCGGCGGTTCGCACAAGGGTGCAAATCATTTCTTTGGGGACCGGGAAGCACTGTTTGCGGGGCCGCGAAACTCTGTTGCGCCGCAGGACCAGCATCACTCACGATGCGTTCATGGGCACGACGGGGGAGCGCACGCAGGCCGCGCCCGTGGCGCGTACGGGGGTCGCGCCATGAGCGCGCGCCTGCGTGCGATCGCCCGGGAGACCGAGGAGATCGTGGTGGCCGGGGGCTACCGCGGTCCCTCCGGGGGCGCGGTGTCCATCGCCGCGGCGGTCGAGGCTGCGCGGGCCGGGACGGTGCTGCACGGACCGGAGCCGGTGGGGATACCGTCGGTGACGCCGGTCGTGACCTCGTTCGAGGTCACGGGCGAGAGCAGCCTGGAGGCGGCCCGCCGGCTGGTCTCCGGGGGCGGGGGCCCGGTCGCCGTGCTGAACTTCTCCTCGGCGCGCAACCCCGGCGGCGGTTATCTGAACGGCGCGCAGGCCCAGGAAGAGGCTCTCTGCCGGGCCTCCGCGCTGTACACCTGTCTGCTGCGGGCCCGCGGTTTCTACGATCATCACCGCGCCCACCGTGACGCGTTCTACACGGACCGTGTCATTCACTCGCCCGGCGTACCGGTGTTCCGGGACGACCGCGGCCGGCTCCTCGACGAACCGTTCCGGGCCGGTTTCCTGACCGCGGCGGCACCGAACGCCGGGGTCGTCCTGCGCACCGCCCCGGGGCGGGCGGCCGACCTGCCGGGCGCGCTGGCGGTCCGTGCCGAGCGCGTCCTGGAGACGGCCGCCGCCCACGGTTACCGCCGCCTGGTCCTCGGGGCCTGGGGCTGCGGGGTGTTCCAGAACGATCCCGCGCAGGTGGCGCGGGCCTTCCAGGGGGTGCTGGCCGGGGGCCGCCTCGAGGGGTACTTCGACCAGGTGGTGTTCGGCATCCTGGACCGGACACCGGGCGGGACGACTCGCGCGGCGTTCGAGCGGGTGTTCGCACCGGAACCGCGCCTGGCGTGAAGCCTCGTCCGGCATGAAGCCCGGGCCGGGCGTGAAGCCCCGCCGGCGTGAAGCCATTGCCTGGCGTGAGGCATCCGACCCGGCGTGAGGCATCCGCCCGGCATGGAGCCCCGCTGGACCTGAAGTCCGGGCCGGGCGTGAAGCCCTCGCCCGGCGTCGAGCCCCCGCCGGCGTTCCGCACGCCGCTCGCGGTCGCCGCCCGGTGCCGCGCAGTCGCGCCGCTCGGGCGTCCCTCGCAGCGGGGGGCGGGGGCCCCCCCGCCCCCCCCCGACGGGATCCTCGCGACACCGGTGGAGACGGTCCCGGGGCGCGACGTCCCGGCCGCCCACCGCCGGCTGCGGCAGCTCGTCGAGGAGTACGAGCCGATCGAGGTCGTCGTCGGGCTCCCTCGCTCCCTCAAGGGGGGCGAGGGCCCTGCCGCGGCCAAGGTCCGTGCCTTCACCCAGGAGCTCGCGGAAGGGATCGCTCCTGTTCCGGTACGGCTCGTGGATGAGAGGATGACCACCGTCACGGCCAGTCAGGGACTGCGCGCCTCGGGCGTGAAGTCGAAGAAGGGCAGGTCGGTCATCGACCAGGCGGCAGCCGTCGTGATCCTGCAGCAGGCCCTGGAATCCGAACGGGTGTCAGGCAAGTCGCCCGGCGAGGGCGTCGAAGTGGTCATGTGATCGCGATACGGTAACGTTCCGCCCGATGCGGTGGTGTTCGAACAGCCGTCGCACAGTAAAGAGGCGGACGGGAGCCGGGCCAGACGAGCCGGCCGCTGCCGGCTCGCGGCTCGTAGGGGATCGATGACTGAGTATGGCCGGGGCTCTGGCTCCGAACCGTGGAATCCGGAGGACCCGTTGTACGGGGACATCGGATGGGGCGGACAGGCCGCAGACGGCCAGTCCGCCTACGACGGCGGCCAGCCGCAGCACTATCCGCAGCAGCAGGGCGACTGGGGCCAGGGGCAGCAGTACCAGGGCCAGCAGCAGTACCCGGCGCAGGGCCAGCAGCAGTACCCCGGTCAGGGTCAGCAGCAGTATCAGGGGCAGCAATACCAGGGCCAGGGCCAGGGCCAGGGCCAGGGCCAGGGGCAGGGCCAGCAGCAGTACCAGGGCCAGGGCCAGGGCCAGCAGCAGTACCAGGGTCAGGGCCAGGGCCAGCAGCAGTACCCCGGTCAGGGTCAGCAGCAGTATCCGGGGCAGGGGCAGCAGTACCAGGGCCAGGGGCAGCAGCAGCAGTTCAACGGCCAGGGCCAGCAGCATCCGGGTCAGGGCCAGCAGCAGTACCAGGGTCAGCAGCAGTTCGACGGCCAGGGGCAGCAGCAGTATCCCGGCCAGGGTCAGCAGCAGTACGCGGACAGCGGCACCGGCGCGCAGCCCCAGGTGCCGTACACGGCCGATCCCGCCGACCCCTACGCGGGCCAGTACGCGGCCGAGCAGCCGGACTCCTACAACACCCCGGACGCCTATCCGCCGCCCGAGCCGCCGGCCCGGCGCCGTGCCGAGCCCGAACCCGAGCCGGACTGGGACCCGGGACCGGACCAGGGCGAGCACGCCTTCTTCGCCGGTGACGACGACGATGACGACGACTTCGACGAGGACGACGAACCGAAGAAGCGCCGGGGCCGCGGGGACCGCAAGGAGCAGCGCGGCGGCGGCAAGGAACGCGGTGGCAAAGGCAAGAAGCGCCGCAGCGGCTGTGCCTGCCTGGTGGTCGTCATGGTCTTCGGCGGCGGTCTCGCCGGAGCCGGGTATTTCGGATACCACTACTACCAGAATCGTTTCGGCGCGGCTCCCGACTTCGCCGGCGAGGGGGCGGGGCAGGTCCCCGTCGAGATCGGCAAGGGCGAGGGCGGTTATGTCATCGGCCAGAAGCTGAAGGCTGCCGGTGTCGTCAAGAGCGTGGACGCGTTCGTGTCCGCTCAGGCGGAGAATCCCAAGGGCAAGTCGATTCAGGCCGGCGCCTATCTTCTGCGCAAGGGAATGTCGGCCAAGAGCGCGGTCGAGTTGATGCTCGACCCCAAGAGCCAGAACAACGTGACCGTGCCTCCCGGTTTCCGCAATGCCCAGGTGTACACGAAGATCGACGAAAAACTCGGACTGCCCAAGGGCACGACGAGCGCCGTCGCGAAGAAGAAGTACAAGACCCTCGGGCTGCCGAGCTGGGCGAACACCAACAAGGACATAAAGGACCCTCTGGAGGGGTTCCTCTACCCGCTCACGTATCCCGCCGCCAAGGGCATGAAGCCCGAGGTCGTGCTGAAGGGCATGGTCGCGCAGGCCAACAAGAAGTACACGGCGATGGGGCTCGTGGCGAAGGCGAAGGCCCTCAAGCTCGACAACCCTCTTCAGGTGGTCACGGTCGCGAGCCTGGTCCAGGCCGAGGGCAAGACGCACGACGACTACCGCAAGATGGCCGAGGTCGTCTACAACCGCCTGAAGAGCACCAACACCGAGACCAACCAGAAGCTGCAGTTCGACTCGACCTTCAATTACCTGAAGGGTCAGAGCAAGATCAATATCAGCGAGTCCGAGATCAACAGCAATCCGGACCCGTACAACACGTATTACCACCGCGGTCTGCCGCCCGGTCCGATCGGCAATCCGGGTGACGACGCCTTCAGGGCGGTGTTCAACCCCACGAAGGACGGCTGGCTGTATTTCGTGGCGACCGACGGTCAGAACAACACGGAATTCGCCAAGACGCTGGCCCAGTTCGACAAGCTCAAGGAAAAATTCAATGCCAGCTCGGGCAACTGACGCTTCCCGGGCGGCCGTGCTCGGTTCACCGATCGCGCACTCCCTCTCGCCGGTGCTGCACCGCGCCGCGTACCGGGAACTGGGCCTCGGTGGGTGGACGTACGACCGCTTCGAGGTCGACGAGGCGGCGTTGCCCGCCTTCGTCGAGGGCCTCGGACCGGAGTGGGCAGGGCTGTCGCTGACGATGCCGCTCAAGCGGGCCGTGATGCCGCTGCTCGACGAGATCAGCGAGACGGCCGCCTCCGTCGAGGCGGTCAACACCGTCGTGTTCACCGAGGACGGGCGGCGCGTCGGCGACAACACCGACATCCCCGGGATGGTCGCGGCGCTGCGCGAGCGGGGGATCGAGCAGGTCGACTCGGCCGCCGTTCTCGGGGCCGGCGCCACCGCCTCCTCCGCGCTGGCCGCCCTCGCGCGGATCTGCACCGGCGAGGTCGTCGCGTACGTGCGGAGCCCGGAGCGGGCCGCCGAGATGCGGGAGTGGGGCGAGCGCCTCGGTATCGAGGTGCGTACCGAGGACTGGGCCGACGCCGAGCAGGCGCTGCGGGCGCCCCTGGTGATCGCCACGACTCCGGCCGGGACCACGGACGCGCTGGCAGCCGCCGTCCCCGGGAGCCCCGCGACCCTCTTCGACGTGCTGTACGACCCCTGGCCGACCGATCTCGCGGCGCGCTGGTCCGCGTACGGCGGAGCCGTGGTCGGCGGCCTCGACCTGCTCGTGCACCAGGCCGTGCTCCAGGTGGAGCAGATGACCGGGCGGCATCCGGCCCCCGTGGGCGCCATGAGAAAAGCGGGGGAACACGCGCTCGCTTCCCGTAATATCCGCTGAGGTCCGCAGGGAGCGGAGCGCGGGGTAGGGGGAGTCAGGTACATGACCAGCGTGTCCACCGGGGTGCCACTGGCGTCCGGCAAGGGTGAGATCTTCGAGCTCGTCCTGAAGTTCATGCCCGACTGGGTGCAGTTCACGGTGCTCGCGCTGATCGTGCTCGCCGTCCTCGGCTCGTGGATCCTGAAGCTCACGCGCAAGATCCGGTACTGGCGTGCCGTGCGGGCGGGTGTGCCCGTGCACGCCGCGGCGCAGTACGGACAGGGGCGCGGCGCCGACTACCTGGGCGCGTACGCCCCGCAGCAGAACCAGCCCGCGCAGACCCCGGCACCGGCCGGGCGGAGCGGTGCCGACTTCCTCGGCGGCTACGCGCCCGGGCAGGGGCAGGACGGGGCGCGCTGAACCCGCCGTCCGTGTCCGGCCGTCCCGCCTGATGGACCTGCGGCCGGTTCCCGCGCCCGGACGTGGGAGGATCGGACATGGCGGGCCAGGGCCGCGCACCCGGTCGCGCCGTCGCCGTACGCGAGCACACGTGTACGCAGCAGCAGTACCAGGGCGCGAGCATGAGGAGCACCGTTGAGCAGGTTGCGCTGGCTGACCGCGGGGGAGTCCCACGGTCCCGCACTTGTCGCGACGCTGGAGGGTCTTCCCGCCGGCGTGCCGATCACCACGGAGATGGTGGCGGACCACCTCGCCCGGCGGCGCCTGGGCTATGGGCGCGGTGCCCGGATGAAGTTCGAGCGTGACGAGGTCACCTTCCTCGGCGGCGTCCGGCACGGCCTCACCCTCGGCTCCCCGGTCGCGGTCATGGTCGGCAACACCGAATGGCCCAAGTGGGACCAGGTCATGGCGGCCGACCCGGTGGACCGGGAGATCCTCGACGGTCTCGCCCGCAACGCCCCGCTGACCCGCCCGCGGCCCGGCCACGCCGACCTCGCCGGCATGCAGAAGTACGGCTTCGACGAGGCCCGCCCGATCCTGGAGCGCGCCTCCGCCCGCGAGACCGCGGCCCGCGTGGCCCTCGGCGCCGTCGCCCGCTCGTACCTGAAGGAGACGGCCGGGATCGAGATCGTCTCCCACGTCGTCGAACTCTGCTCCGTGAAGGCCCCGCAGGGCGTGTACCCCACCCCGGCCGACGTCGAGAAGCTCGACGCCGACCCGCTGCGCTGCCTCGACGCCGACACCTCGAAGGCGATGGTCGCCGAGGTCGACCAGGCCCACAAGGACGGCGACACGCTCGGCGGCGTCGTCGAGGTCCTCGCCTACGGGGTGCCGGTGGGCCTCGGCTCGCACGTGCACTGGGACCGCAAGCTCGACGCCCGTCTCGCCGGCGCTCTGATGGGCATCCAGGCGATCAAGGGCGTCGAGGTCGGCGACGGATTCGAACTGGCCCGGGTGCCCGGCTCCCAGGCCCACGACGAGATCGTCTCCACGCCCGAGGGCATCCGCCGCGTCTCCGGCCGCGCCGGCGGCACCGAGGGCGGCCTGAGCACCGGTGAACTGCTTCGCGTCCGCGCCGCGATGAAGCCGATCGCTACCGTGCCGCGCGCGCTGGCCACCGTCGACGTCGCCACCGGCGAGGCCGCCAAGGCCCACCACCAGCGCTCCGACGTCTCCGCCGTGCCGGCCGCCGGCATCGTCGCCGAGGCCATGGTCGCCCTCGTCCTCGCGGACGCCGTGGCCGAGAAGTTCGGCGGCGACTCGGTCACCGAGACCCGCCGCAACGTCCGGTCGTACCTCGAGAACCTGGTCATCCGGTGACCGCCCCACGGCTGGTCCTGGTCGGGCCGATGGGGGTCGGGAAGTCCACGGTGGGCGCGCTCGTCGCCGAGCGGCTCGGCTGCGTCTACCGGGACACGGACGACGACATCGTGGCCACCGAGGGCCGCACCATCGCCGACATCTTCGTCTACGAGGGCGAGCCCGCCTTCCGCGCGATCGAGAAGCAGGCGGTGCGCGCGGCTCTCGCCGAGCACGACGGTGTGCTGGCCCTGGGCGGCGGTGCGGTCCTCGACGCCGACACCCGGGCCCTGCTCGCCGGCCACCAGGTCGTCTACCTCTCCATGGACGTCGAGGAGGCGGTGCAGCGCACCGGCCTCAACGCCGCCCGGCCGCTGCTCGCCGTCAACCCGCGCAAGCAGTGGCGCGAGCTGATGGAGGCACGCCGCCACCTGTACACCGAAGTCGCCCGCGCGGTCGTGGCGACCGACGGCCGTACCCCCGATGAGGTCGCCCAAGCGGTCCTCGACGCACTGGAGTTGAAGGAAGCATGAGCGAGGCTGTGACCCGTGTCCAGGTCGGCGGCACCGCGGGCACCGACCCCTACGAGGTCCTGATCGGGCGTCAGCTCCTCGGTGAGCTGGGCGGGTTGATCGGGGACAAGGCCAAGCGTGTCGCCGTGATCCACCCCGAGGCGCTCGCCGACACCGGTGAGGCGCTCCGCGCCGACCTGGCGGAGCAGGGCTTCGAGGCCGTCGCCATCCAGGTGCCGAACGCCGAGGAGGCCAAGACCGCCGAGGTCGCGGCCTACTGCTGGCGGGCGCTCGGCCAGTCCGGCTTCACCCGCACCGACGTCATCGTCGGCGTCGGCGGAGGAGCCACCACCGACCTCGCCGGTTTCGTGGCCGCGACCTGGCTGCGCGGCGTCCGCTGGATCGCCGTCCCCACCACCGTGCTCGCCATGGTGGACGCGGCGGTCGGCGGCAAGACGGGCATCAACACCGCCGAGGGCAAGAACCTCGTCGGCGCCTTCCACCCGCCCGCGGGCGTGCTGTGCGACCTGGCCGCGCTCGACTCGCTGCCGGTCAACGACTACGTGTCCGGGCTCGCGGAGATCATCAAGGCCGGCTTCATCGCCGACCCGGCGATCCTGGAGCTCATCGAGTCCGACCCCGAGGCGGCCCGCACGCCCGCCGGCCCGCACACCGCCGAGCTGATCGAGCGTTCCATCAAGGTCAAGGCCGAGGTCGTCTCCGGCGACCTCAAGGAGTCGGGGCTGCGCGAGATCCTCAACTACGGCCACACGCTCGCCCACGCCATCGAGAAGAACGAGCGCTACAAGTGGCGGCACGGCGCCGCCGTCTCCGTCGGCATGCACTTCGCCGCCGAACTCGGCCGCCTCGCGGGCCGGCTGGACGACGCGACGGCCGACAGGCACCGCACGATCCTGGAGTCCGTCGGTCTCCCGCTGAGCTACCGCTACGACCAGTGGCCGAAGCTCGTGGAGAACATGAAGGTCGACAAGAAGTCCCGTGGCGACCTGCTGCGCTTCATCGTCCTCGACGGACTGGCCAAACCGACCGTCCTGGAGGGCCCGGATCCGGCCGTCCTGCTCGCCGCGTACGGCGAGGTCGGCGAGTAACGGGCGCCGCCCCGCGGGCCGTATGGCCCGAAGGGCACCTGCTCAGCCCGTTTTGCCTCTCCTCACCGGGCACTTCGCACGGTCCCCGGCCGTTCACACAACGGCGGCCGGGGAAGGTACCGTTCGGTAGCGACGGGACCGGCGTCCCGCCGCTACGCGCACATCGCCTGTACGAGACGGAGTGGCACCGGATGCAGCACGCAGTGGGGGCTCCGCTGCCGCCCCACCAGCCGGGGCAGGGGCCGGCCGTCGGATGGTCGCCGGCCGGACAGTACCCGGGGCAGCAGGGCCCGGCGCCCGCTCCGGGCTTCGCCGGAGCGCCGGTGCCGCCGGGCGCGCCACCCGCCCAGGCGCCGCAGCACCACCTGCCACCGCATCAGATGCCCCCGCAGCATCCGTCGGCGATGCCTCCACAGCACCCGTCGGCGCAGCCGCCGCACCCGCCCGTGCCACCCGCGCCGGACACCACCGGGCATGTGCGACTGCCTCCGGGCGTCTCAGTCGCCATGCCGAGCCCGCCGCCCGCCACGGGCGCGCCCGACCCGGCGGCGACGACGCTCGCGATCCTGCTCATCGGCCCCGCGGGCGCCGGGAAGACCAGCGTCGCCAAGTACTGGGCGGACCACCGCCGGGTGCCCACGGCCCACATCAGCCTCGACGACGTACGCGAATGGGTGCGCTCGGGCTTCGCCGACCCGCAGTCGGGATGGAACGACCATTCCGAGGCGCAGTATCGTCTCGCCCGCCGCACCTGCGGCTTCGCCGCCCGCAACTTCCTGGCCAACGGCATCTCGTGCATCCTGGACGACGCCGTCTTCCCGGACCGGCCGGTCGTCGGCCTCGGCGGCTGGAAGCGGCACGTGGGTCCCGGTCTGCTGCCGGTCGTGCTCCTGCCGGGCCTGGAAGTGGTCCTGGAGCGCAACGCGGAGCGCTCGGGCAACCGCAGGCTCAGCGACGAGGAGGTCGCGCGCATCCACGGTCGCATGGCGGGCTGGTACGGCTCCGGGCTCCCGATCATCGACAACTCCCAGCTCGACGTGGCGGCCACGGCCCGCGTCCTGGACGACGTCCTGGCACGCGCGATCGCCAGCCCGCCACAGTGGTGAACGGGCTCGGCGCGCGGCAGTGGTGACGGGGCCCGGTCCGCGGCACAGGTGAAACGGTTCGGCCCCTAGCGGTGCACTACGGGTTCGGTCCTCGGCGACGCCGTACGGATCGGCGCGCGGCGGTGCCGTACGGAAGGCGCCCGGCGGTGCTGAAGGGGTTCGGCTCGGGGCCCGTGGCCGTCCGTCCGGGCCGCGGGCTACCCGTCCGGCCCTCTGGACCGGCGACATCCGGCCACCGCTCGTAGGCTCGGGTTCATGCCAGAGGTGTACGCAACCCGTAGAGAGCGGCTCCGGGAGCGTTGTACGGCGGGCGGCAGCGCGGCGGCGCTCGTCACCCGGCCCGCCAACGTGAGGTATCTCGCCGGTGCCGCGCCGTTCGGCGCGGTACTGCTGCTCGGCGGCGAGGACATGCTGCTGTGCGCGGGACCGCCGTCCGGCGAAGCCACGGAAGGGCGCCCCGACGAGGCGCTGGAAGTCCGGGTGCTGCCGCGCGCCGGAGGCGATCCGGCCGTCGCCGCCGCCGGACTGGCGGCCGATCAGGGCGCCGAGTCGCTCGCGGTCGAGGAACACCACCTCACCGTGACCCGGCACCGCGCCCTCGGCTCGGTCGCGCCGCGGCTGCGGCTGGCCGACCTGGGCGGAGCGGTGGAACAGCTCCGGGTGATCAAGGACGAGGAGGAGATCTCCGCCCTGCGCATCGGCGCGGAGATCGCCGACCAGGCGCTCGGTGAACTGCTCGAATCCATTCTCGTGGGCCGAACGGAACGCCATCTCGCCCTGGAACTGGAGCGCAGGCTCGTCGACCACGGTGCCGACGGGCCCGCCTTCGCGACCTCGGTCGGCACGGGCCCGAACTCGGGACGCCGCGGCCACCGGCCCACCGACCGGCGTGTCGAGGAGGGTGACTTCCTCTCCGTCTGTCTCGGCGCGACCTACCGCGGCTACCGGTGTGAGATCGGTCGTACGTTCGTGATCGGCACCTCGCCGGCCGACTGGCAGATCGAGCTGTACGACCTCGTCTTCGCCGCCCAGCGCGCCGGCCGGGAGGCGCTGGCACCCGGCGCCGCCTACCGGGACGTGGACCGCGCGGCCCGTCAGGTACTGGACTCCGGGGGCCATACCGAAGGTCTTCCGCCCCTGACGGGGCACGGTGTCGGGCTCGAAATCGACGAGGACCCGCAGCTTGCCCCCGCGGCCATGGGTAAACTGGACGCTTGCGTGCCGGTCACCGTCGAACCGGGAGTCCACCTTCCGGGCCGGGGCGGTGTCAGGATCGATGACACGCTCGTCGTACGCCCCGAGGCGGACGGCGGACCCGAGCTACTCACCATCACGACCAAGGAACTGCTCGCGCTCTAGCTTCCGGGCTACGCGCGTGCGCCGGGGTCGTCCACGTCAGTCCAGGAGATTCCGCAACCGTGGCTTCCACGAACGACCTCAAGAACGGCCTGGTGCTCAAGCTCGACGGAGGCCAGCTCTGGTCCGTCGTCGAGTTCCAGCACGTCAAGCCCGGCAAGGGCCCGGCCTTCGTGCGCACCAAGCTGAAGAACGTGCTCTCCGGCAAGGTCGTCGACAAGACGTTCAACGCCGGCGTCAAGGTCGAGACGGCCACGATCGACAAGCGCGACATGCAGTTCTCGTACATGGACGGCGAGTACTTCGTCTTCATGGACATGGAGACGTACGACCAGCTCATGGTCGACCGCAAGGCCGTCGCCGACGCCGCCAACTTCCTGATCGAGGGCTTCACGGCCAACGTCGCCCAGCACGAGGGCGAGGTGCTCTTCGTCGAGCTGCCGGCCGCCGTCGAGCTGGTCGTCCAGGAGACCGAGCCGGGCGTCCAGGGCGACCGCTCCACCGGTGGCACCAAGCCCGCCACCCTGGAGACCGGTCACCAGATCCAGGTCCCGCTCTTCATCACCACCGGTGAGAAGATCAAGGTCGACACCCGCACCAGCGACTACCTCGGCCGGGTGAACAGCTAACCGTGGCTGCCCGCAACACGGCCCGCAAGCGCGCCTTCCAGATCCTCTTCGAGGGCGACCAGCGCGATGTGGACGTCCTGACGGTCCTCGCGGACTGGATCCGGCACTCCCGGTCCGACACCCGGCAGCCGCCGGTCAGCGAATACACGATGGAACTCGTGGAGGGCTACGCCGTCAAGGCGCGGCGCATCGACGATCTCATCTCGCAGTACTCCGTCGGCTGGACGCTGGACAGGATGCCGGTCGTCGACCGCAACATCCTGCGCCTCGGTGCCTACGAGCTGATCTGGGTCGACGAGACCCCGGACGCCGTGGTGCTCGACGAGGCTGTACAGCTCGCGAAGGAGTTCTCCACGGACGAGTCGCCCTCGTTCGTGAACGGCCTGCTGGGCCGGCTGAAGGACCTGAAGCCGTCGCTTCGCCGCGACGAGGACTGACCGCCGGCAGCAGCCGTAACCGGTACGGCCCCGCGGGGGCGTACGGAACACGCCGGAGGGCCCGCAGCGACACGCTGTGGGCC
>NZ_JBHYXD010000014.1:0-30269 GCF_042751995.1 Streptomyces sp. NPDC059371
CCGAGCTCTCGGCTCCGCTCGAGCAGGGGGGACCCCCATGACGCCGCCGGGCCCGCCCTCCGGGCGGACGACGCGACTTTGCGGACACGACCTAGGCGTCGTCCGGGGGGCCCGGGGGCCCTCCGTCAGGTGCCGAACTCCGCGAGGGCGCGCTCCACGACGGTCTCCAGCCGGTCGTGGTGCGCGCCCTTCCAGTAGGCGCGCCCGCACTCGGCGCACTGGGCGAAGACGTCGTACGACCGCTCGGTGCCGCTCTCGAGCTGGTCCGCGACCTGCTCCTTGGTGGCCTTGGCGAGCAGGCCGTTGCACGCGGTGCAGCGCGTCCAGGGCCGCAGCTCGGGCGCGAACCGGCCCAGCACGTCGCGGAGCTGGTCGTCGGGGCGGGTGCTGTAGACGAAGCCGCCCGCCCACAGTTCGCGGCGCCGTAGCAGACCGCGGTCGCGGCTGAGCAGGACGCGCCGCTCGGCCGCCGAACGGGCGGCGAGCGCCGGGTCGCCGATGTCGGTGGACTCGTACGCCGTGTCGACGCCGAGCAGACGCATCCGGCGGGCGAGGGTCCCGAGATGGACGTCCAGGAGGAAGCGCAGCGGGGCGCCGGGCACCCGCTGGGGGCGTTCGACGGCGCGGACCCGTACGGACTCGTCCGCGGCCGGGATGTGCGAGAAGGGCACCTCGCGCCCGTCCACGACCAGGGCGCCGACCTCCGTCAGCGGGACACCCAGCGACTCGACGACATGACCGAGGGTGGAGGAGCCGTCGGTGCCGACGGGGGTGACCCCGGAGCGGCGGGCGTGCGGGACGAACAGCCCCAGTTCGGGGGCGAATTCGATGTGGATCTCCGGTCCGTTCACGCGGTCAGGATGTCATGCGGGGTGTGCCCCGGTCCTGCGGGTTTCGCGGCGGCAGACCGTGCTCCAGGACGTTCACGGCGCGTTCGACGAGATCGGCGAGGTCGTCCCCCTGGCCGGTCTCGGCCCAGTACAGGGAGGTCTCCATCAGGCCGCCGATCAGCGACATCGCGAAGACACGGACCTCCAGGCTGTCCGGGTCCCGGCCCGAGCGCTCCCCGATGGCCCGGCTCAGCAGCCGCCCGGTGACGGACATGCTCTCCATCATCCGCGAACGCACCGCGGGCACCTCGACCATCAGCCGTGTGCGGAGCCTGCTGACCTCGGGATCCTCCGCGGTACCGATGCCGACGGCCTTCCTGAGCACATGACGCAGGGAGTCGAACCACGGCTCGTCCGCGGGGCGTTCACGCAGCTCCTGTTCGAGGAGCGGGTCGTACTCGTCCGTGAGGACGATGTCCTCCTTGGTGGGGAAGTAACGGAACACCGTGGAGGGGGAGACCTCGGCCGCCTCCGCGATCTGCTCGATCGTCGTGGCGTCGTACCCCTGCCGCTCTATCAGCCGGTATGTCGCCTCGCGGATCGCGATGCGGGTCTTGATCTTCTTCCGTTCGCGGAGCCCCGGCTGGGGCTCCGCGGCGGGAGTGGAACTCTGTGCGGTGGCGGCCATGCGTCTCATTGTCCGGCATCGGCCGTGGCCGGTGCCATGTCGGTGCCCTCCTCGGACGTGGGGGCGGACCGCGGCGGGTTCGGCAGCAGGGCCGCCGCCAGCAGGGCGGTGACCAGCGCCGCGATCCCGCTGACCAGCAGGACCAGGTCCATGCCGTGGATGTACGCGGCGTTCGCGGAGGCTTCGAGAGCCCGGTCGCCGAGCCGGCCGGCGACGACATGGGCGCCGACCACCGAGTCGTCGGCGGCCCGCGCTGCGGCGCGCGGCAGCGCTGAGGTGTCGAGCCGGTCGGCGTAGGTGCTCGCGAGCAGGGAGCCGAGCAGGGCGATGCCGATCGCGCTGCCCACCTGGCGGACCGTCATCAGCAGTCCGGAGCCGCTGCCGGCCCGGTCGCGGGGGAGTGCGCCGAGGGCGGTGGACATCGCGGGCACCACGGCGAAGCCGAAGCCGAGTCCGGCCACGGTCAGCCACAGGGCGGTCGCCCCGTACCCGTCGTCGACGGTCGTACGGCTGCCGAGGAACGCGGCGAAGGAGAGGACGACGAGACCCGCGCTGATCACCGCGCGGGGCCCGAAGCGGGTGACCAGCGGCTGTGCGCCCCGGGAGGCGATCAGCAGCCCGCCCATCATCGGCAGCAGACGGACGCCGGTCGCGAGGGCGTCGTTGCCGAGGACCGCCTGGAGGTACTGCGGCAGGACGAACATCAGGCCGGACAGGACGAACATGACGAGCGTCGCGGCGAGGGTGTTGAGCAGGAAGCCGCGCTGGGCGAGCAGGGCCAGGTCGAGCATCGGGCGGGCGCTGCGGCGTTCGCGGACGACGAGCAGGGTGATCAGGACGACGGCGGTGGTGAAGCAGCCGAGGACGAGCGGGTCGCCCCAGCCGCGGGACGGGGCTTCGATGATCGCGTAGACGAGGACGCTGAGACCGATCGCGGTGAGCGCGGTGGAGAGGGCGTCCACCCGGGGTGAGGCGGGGTCGCGGGTCTCGGGGAGCAGGAGGACGCAAGCCGTGATGCCGATGGCGGCCATCGGCACGTTGACCAGGAAGACGGATCCCCACCAGAAGTGGTTCAGCAGCCAGCCGCCGATGATCGGGCCGAGCGGCAGACCCAGCGCCGAGGCGGCGGAGACGGCTCCGACCGCCTTGGTGCGCTCGTCGGGCCCGAACAGCGAGGGCAGTACGGCGAGCGCGAGCGGCATCACGAGCGCGCCGCCGACGCCCATCAGGGCCCGGGCGGCGATCACCCAGGTGACGTCGTCGACGAGGGCGCCCGCCAGGGAGCCGGCCAGAAAGACCACGAGCCCGGTGATGAGCATCCGGCGCCGCCCGAAGCGGTCACCGAGCAGTCCCGCCGGGAGCATCAGCGAGGCGAAGACGACGACGTACGCGTCGGCCATCCACTGCTGCTCACCGGTGGACGCGCCCAGGTCCCGGGCCATCGTCGGCAGTGCCACGTTGAGGATCGTCATGTCGAAGCCGAGCACGAGCATGCTCGCGACCAGGGCCCCGAGGGCCCACCAGCGTCGGGGGTCGCGCCGAAGGGCGCCGTCCTGAGTGAGAGTCACCATGAAATGAGAGTAACTCTCAAAAGAGGTTGGATGTCAATCAAGTACGGCTTTCAGCTGGTGGCGGGTGTCGTCGCGGCGGAGCGCGATGGCCGTGCGACGGCTCACGGTGGCCGGACGGTGGCCGGAAAACGCGCAGTGGCCGCGGGCGGGGGGGGCCCGCCCCCGGCCCCCGGGGGGGGGGGGGGGGGGGGGGGGGGGGTCAGCCGTGCTGGTAGGCCACCAGGGAGATGCCGACGTAGTGCACGATGAACGCCGCGAGGGTCAGCGAGTGGAAGACCTCGTGGAATCCGAACCAGCGCGGTGACGGGTTGGGCCTCTTGATCCCGTAGATCACTCCGCCCGCGCTGTAGAGCAGCCCGCCGACGATCACCAGGACGAGGACGGCGATGCCGCCCGTGCGCATGAAGTCGGGCAGGAAGAAGACGGCCGCCCAGCCCATCGCGATGTAGCACGGCGTGTAGAGCCAGCGCGGGGCGCCGACCCAGAACACCCGGAAGGCGATGCCGGCCGCCGCGGCGGCCCAGATGCTCCACAGGAGCCACTGCCCCTTGGCCTCGGGCAGCAGGAGCATGGTCAGCGGGGTGTAGGTGCCCGCGATGATCAGGAAGATGTTCGCGTGGTCGAGCCTGCGCAGGACGCCGTCCATCCGCGGGCTCCAGTCGCCGCGGTGGTACAGGGCGCTCACGCCGAACAGGAGGCAGGCGGTCAGGGCGAAGATTCCGCAGGCGATGCGGCCCCGGGTCGAGTCCGCCAGGGCGGTGAGGACCAGTCCGGAGACGAGGGCGGCCGGAAACATGCCGAGGTGCAGCCAGCCGCGGAGCTTGGGCTTGATCTCTTCCGACAAGGATTGCGCGACAGACGTCTGGCCGGCGGCCGGCGAGTCCGTTGGCGCGTCGGGGACGGACGCAGTCATGCGCCGAATCGTACCTACGGAACCGTAAGTTACGCGTCAGTCCCGCATAAGCGTGCCGCAATAGTGGCCATGATCTCACGCCGTCGGGGGCGCCGCCGGGGTACTCGCGGTGAACCCGGGGTGAGCGGGCGGAAACCTCCCTGGAAGTGGCGATGCTCACTCCGCTCAGTTGTGAGGCCCTCTGGACATATGCGCGCACCAGTCGGATCATCAAATGAGTGCGGTCGGCACCGGATGAGCGCCAGGGGTTCAATCACCGTGAAGCATCCGGGTCGCAGCCCCCACGGGGCACAACAACAAAACCCCTCATTTAGGAGCAATCGTGGCGCGCGACATCGCGGCTCCCGTCCCGACCAACCACAAGGAACTGATCTCGTGGGTCAACGAGATCGCCGAACTGACCGAGCCGGACAGTGTGGTCTGGTGCGACGGATCCGAGGCCGAGTACGAGCGACTGAGCGAGGAGCTCGTCCGCAAGGGCACCTTCAAGAAGCTCGACCCGATCAAGCGCCCCAACTCCTACTACGCGGCCTCCGACCCGACCGATGTCGCGCGGGTCGAGGACCGGACGTTCATCTGCTCCGACAAGGAGGAGGACGCGGGCCCGACCAACCACTGGAAGGCCCCCGCAGAGATGCGGGAGATCTTCCAGGGCCAGGGCGGTGAGGGCGGCGTCTTCCGCGGCTCGATGCGCGGCCGCACGATGTACGTCGTCCCGTTCTGCATGGGCCCGCTCGGCTCCGACCTCTCCGCGATCGGCGTCGAGATCACCGACTCCGCCTACGTCGCCGTGTCCATGCGCACCATGACCCGCATGGGACAGCCGGTCCTGGACGAACTCGGCACCGACGGGTTCTTCGTGCGTGCTGTGCACACGCTCGGAGCACCGCTGGCCGAGGGCGAGGCGGACGTGCCGTGGCCCTGCAACTCCACGAAGTACATCTCCCACTTCCCCGAGACCCGCGAGATCTGGTCGTACGGCTCCGGCTACGGCGGCAACGCGCTCCTCGGCAAGAAGTGCTACGCCCTGCGCATAGCCTCCGTGATGGCGCGCGACGAGGGCTGGCTCGCCGAGCACATGCTGATCCTCAAGCTGACGCCGCCGCAGGGCGAGTCGAAGTACGTCGCCGCCGCCTTCCCGAGCGCCTGCGGCAAGACCAACCTCGCGATGCTGGAGCCCACGATCTCCGGCTGGACGGTCGAGACCATCGGTGACGACATCGCCTGGATGCGGTTCGGCGAGGACGGCCGTCTCTACGCGATCAACCCCGAGGCCGGCTTCTTCGGTGTCGCTCCCGGCACCGGCGAGCACACCAACGCCAACGCGATGAAGACGCTGTGGGGCAACTCCGTCTTCACCAACGTCGCGCTCACCGACGACAACGACATCTGGTGGGAGGGCATGACGGAGGAGACTCCGGCCCACCTGACCGACTGGAAGGGCAACGACTGGACCCCGGAGTCCGGCACGCCCGCCGCGCACCCCAACGCCCGCTTCACGACGCCCGCCTCGCAGTGCCCGATCATCGCGCCCGAGTGGGAGGACCCCAAGGGCGTGCCGATCTCGGCGATCCTCTTCGGCGGCCGCCGCGCCACCGCCGTCCCGCTGGTGACGGAGTCCTTCGACTGGAACCACGGTGTCTTCCTCGGCGCGAACGTCGCCTCCGAGAAGACCGCCGCCGCCGAGGGCAAGGTCGGCGAGCTGCGCCGCGACCCCTTCGCCATGCTGCCGTTCTGCGGCTACAACATGGGCGACTACATGGGGCACTGGGTCGACGTCGCCAAGGACAAGGACCAGTCGAAGCTCCCGAAGATCTACTACGTGAACTGGTTCCGCAAGAACGACGCGGGCAAGTTCGTCTGGCCCGGCTTCGGCGAGAACAGCCGCGTCCTGAAGTGGATCGTCGAGCGCCTCGAAGGCAAGGCCGAGGGCGTCGAGACCCCGATCGGCGTCCTGCCGACCCGGGAGTCCCTCGACACCGACGGCCTCGGACTGGCCGACGACGACCTCGACTTCCTGCTCACGGTCGACAAGGAGGTCTGGCGCGAGGAGGCCGCCCTGGTCCCCGAGCACCTCAACACCTTCGGCGAGCACACGCCGACGGAGCTGTGGGACGAGTACCGCGCACTGGTGCAGCGCCTGGGCTGACGCCCTCAACCACTCCGCGGCCGACCCGAGTTGCCCTGACCTGCGACCGTTGCGGCGGTCGGCCGCGGTGACCGCACCCGCCGGGGTTCCGCGCACATCCGCGCGGGACCCCGGCTTTCTCGTCCCCCGTGCCCCGCCCGTGCCGGAACGGCTGAAAAAGCGCGGATTTCGAGGGACACTCCTGACATCCTGCACTGGACCCCGAAATGAGGTGGGCGGGGTGCGTACGCCTGTCAGTGACCCCATGAAGATCGGTCCGTACCGCATCGTGGGCCGGCTCGGCTCCGGTGGCATGGGATGGGTGTATCTCGGCCGCTCGCCCGCCGGGCGTGAGGTCGCGGTCAAGGTGGTGCGGCCCGAACTGGCCGCGGAGCGCGAGTTCCGGGAGCGCTTCGCGCGCGAGGTCGCCGCGGCGCGCGTGGTCAGCGGCGCCTACACCGCGGCCGTGGTCGACGCCGACACCGAGGCCGAACTGCCGTGGCTGGCCACCCTGTACGTGGCCGGTCCCTCGCTCGCCGAGGCGGTCCGCACCGACGGACCCCTGCCCGAGCCGCAGGTACGGCGGCTCGGCGCGGGCCTGGTCGAGGCGCTGCAGGCCATCCACGCCGCACGCGTCGTGCACCGGGACCTCAAACCGGCCAACGTGCTCCTCGCCTCCGACGGCCCGCGCGTCATCGACTTCGGGATCTCCCGTGTGGACGGCGCCCCCGGCCTCACCCAGGTCGGCGTCGTCGTCGGCACCCCGCCCTACATGTCCCCCGAGCAGATCAGGGGCGCCAAGGTGGGCCCGGAGAGCGACGTCTTCTCCCTCGGCGGGGTCCTGGTGTACGCGCTCACCGGACGTCCGCCGCACGGCGGCGGAGAGGCCGTGCGCCACCGCGTGGCCTTCGACGACCCCGAACTCGACGGCATCGCGGGCCCGATGCGGGAACTGGTCGCCCGCTGTCTGGCGAAGCGTCCCGAGGACCGGCCCCGGCCGGCGCAGCTCCTGGCCGGGCTGCTGGAGCAGGAACCCCGGCAGGCCGACTGGCCGCCGCCCACCGTCGCCCACACCATCAGGGTGCGCACCCAGGATCTGATGAAGCGCCGCAAGGAGAGCTCCAGCGTGTCCGTACCCTCCTGTCTGCTGTCACACGCCCAGGCGCTGCTCGACGCCGGACTGACCGACGCGATGGTCGCCGAGGCGGTGGGCCGTGGCGACGCCTGACTCCTTTTCCGGCCGGAACCGGGAGATCCTCGAAATCGGAACGCACTGGCGGCAGTTGGTGCAGACGTGGGTGGCGAGACGGAATTTCCACACGGTGACCGACACCGTTTCCGTCTCCATGCGATTCGACCTGGAGGAAACGGGCCGGATGGTTACCGTCCGGTTCATGACGACCAAGAGACTGCTGGTCGCATTCGCCACCGACGGGCATTTCCTGCGCAAGGACCAACTGGCTCTCGCCGCCGCCGCGTCGAACGCGTGGAACACCGAACAGCTCCATCCCATGCTGTCCGTGTGGGACGTACGGGGGCCGCGCCCCTGTCTCGCGGGTGTGTGCGACCTTCCCCTGACCTGTCGAATGACGCAAACAGATTTCGATGCTTTGGCCAGTGATTGGGTGGAGCGGGCGAGACAGATGTTCACCCGATGCCATCAGGTGTTCGAGTTGTAGAAGTGACGTCCCCCGCGTTTCTCAAACCCTTCCGGACGCCCGCCGGTTTCCGCCACTATGGGCGAGTGCCTTTCAGGGCCACGGGGGTGTTGTGTCAGGGCCACGGGGGGTCTTTTTCATGCGGCGTTCGCTTTCCCTCATCATGCTTTCCGGGCTCATGGCCGCGTTGGCTCCGGCGATCCCGGCCACGGCGGCCGAGCCGTGCGGCGGCACCTTCGAGCAGCGTCTCGCCTGCTGGGCCCGCTCGACCGACGAGGGCACGGTCCGCGTCACCGTCGACCGGAGCCTGCCGTTCGACGGCAGGGCCGCGAACCGCGAGCGCTTCGAGCAGACCCTGGCGGACCGGAGCCGGAGTCTCCTGGTCGAGGTGCCGTCGGGCGTCCACACCGGCGAGGGCGGATCGGCACTCCTCGTGCTCGCGGACCACGACCACAGGTTCGTCGCGGACGACGCCGTCATCGACCAGCTGAAGCCCGACACCGTGAAAGAACTCGCCGACCGCAAGGCCTGCAACCCCCGGAAGGCGGACGACCTGTGCGCCCGGCTCGCCAAGGGGCGACTGACCGGGGCCGAGCTGGTCCGTTTCGACCTGGCCACCGGCCTCTCCCGCGCGGAGACCGTCAGCGGCTCCGGAGCCGGCTCGTCCGCGAACCCCGGCGGTGACGAGACCGCCACCGGGCAACAGGGGCAGGGCCAAGGCCAGGGGCAGAGCCAGACGCAGGGGCAGGGGCAGGGGCAGGAACAGGACACCGGGAACGTCGGCAACACCGGCCGGGACCCCGGAACCTCCACCGATCAGGGCGCCGACGCCGGCTGGGACACCGCCACCGCGGTGCTCACCGTCCTGTGCGCCGTGCTCGTCCTGCTGCTCGGCATCCTGCTCTTCCTGATCCGCCGCTCCGCCCGGTCCGTCGCCGTCGGCACGCTGTCCCGGCGCTCGCTCGCCGTGCCGGGCGTCGGTGCCGTACCGGCCGGGACGGCGCCCCGGCCCCGCACCCGTCCCCGTACCCCCGCGCCCGACGAGGCCACCACCCGCACCCGTGCCCATGTGCCCGACGAGGCCACCACCCGCCTCCGGGCCACGCCGGCGCCCCGCAGCCACGGTCGGCGCGTCGGCAACGTACCGGGCCCCGCCCGGCCCGCCGTCGTACGCACCGAACTGCACCCGCAGGGCTATGTCGAGGTGGACCACGTGCTGTACCGGGCGGTGTGGGCCGAGCCGGGCCGGCCGCCGCCCGCGCCCGGCGGACTCGTCGATGTCACCGAGGCCGGGGAGCGGGACTCCGACGTCCTCTACGCGTTCCCGCCGACACCCGGACGGCACGCCAAAGCCGCCCGGCCCTGAGACCAGGAGAGACCCACATGCACAGCGACTACCCGCCCACCCTGCCGGCGGAGTACGCCGACATCGAGTTCGAGAACAACGCGCAGCGGCTGCCGCTCGTCCTCTGCCTCGACATCTCCAGCTCGATGGCGGGTCAGCCCATCCAGACGCTCAACAACGCGCTCGCGGAGTGGACCCGGGAACTGCACGACGACGTCAGCCTCAGCTACAGCGTCGAGGTCGCCCTGGTCACCTTCGGCGGCCAGGGCGTCGCCGCCTGGCGCGGACCCCAGCTCCTGCCCGCGCACGCGCCCGTGAGCCCCTTCGTGCCGGCGCACATGTTCCACCCGCCGCAGCTCGCCGCCGCCGGCGTCACCCTGATGACCGAGGCACTCGAACTGTCGATGAACATCGTCGCCGCCCGAAAGGCCGAACTGCGCGCCTCCGGACTCCAGTACTACCGGCCGCAGATCTGCCTCGTCACCGATGGACTGCCCACCGACGCGACGGGCCATCTCACCGACTCCTGGCACCGGTTGATCCCGGTCCTCGCCGACGAGCAGCAGGCCCGCCGCTTCCGGCTGTACGCGATCGGCGTCGGCGGCATCACGGACCGCGGCGAGCAGGTGCTCCGGTCCTTCGCGCCGAAGTTCAACGCCCGGCTCCAGGGATTCCCGTTCCGCGAACTGCTCCAGATGATGTCCGCGAGCGCCAACGCCGAGCAGAAGGGCGCGGGCGACGAGGTCTTCGAGAAGATCTTCAGCCAGTTCAAGACACAGCGCCCGGCCTGGGAATCGTGACCGATGACCCGATGGGACTCCTGAGTGATGACCGCAGCCGACGAGCGGGAAACGCCGTGGCGGATCCACGGAATGAGCGTCGAGGGATACCGGCACCGCCGCCAGGGGCAGCCCTGCCAGGACGCCTGCGGGCACACGGTGACGGCGTCCGTCGCGGTCCTCGCCGTCGCCGACGGCGCGGGCAGCCGGCCGCGCTCCGAGGAGGGCGCCCGGCTCGCGGTGGAACTGGCCACCGAGCACTTCGCGCGCCGGGCCGCCACCGTGGCGGACCGGCGCCCCGGCAAGGCGGTGCGTGAGCTGCTGCGGGACGCCTTCCACGACGTGTGCAAGGTGTTCCTGGACCGTACGGGCCCCGACGCGGCGGACTTCGCGACCACGCTCACCGTGGTCGTGCTCGCGCGGGGCTGGCTCGGCCATCTGTCCCTGGGGGACGGCTTCGTCGTCCTGCGGGCCGGAACGGAGGACGGTGAGCGGCAGTTCCATCTGCTGCCGCAGCCGGCCGCGGTCAGCGAGTACAGCAACGAGACGGTCTTCCTCACCTCGCCGGACGCGGCGCGCTGGGTGCACACCGACTGTGTGTCCGACGAGGGGATCGACGGGGTGCTGCTGTCCACCGATGGACTGGCGCAGGCCGCGCTCAACCGGTCCTCGGGCGGCGCGCTGTCCCCGAACACGTCCTTCGCCGAGGCCGTGTTCCGCTCCCTGGACGTCCCCGGACCGGTGACCGCGAGCGCCCACGAGGGCCTGGGGACCCTGCTCCGGTCCGACCGGCTCACCGCGCTCAACGCCGACGACAAGACCCTGCTGCGGGCCGTCCTCAAGGGGCGGCCATGAGCGGGCGCACGGTGTTCCTGGACGGCAAGCCGGTGACCCTCGCCGAGCTGCCCCTGAAGGGCGGCGGCCAGGCGGCCGTCTTCCCGGTCGTCGGCGACGACGGCATCGTCGTCAAGCTGTACCGCGAACCGCCGGGGCCCAAGGAGGAGCAGCGGCTGAAGCGGATGCTGACGATGTCCCCGCTCGTGACCCGTCCCACCGACGCCTCCCAGCCACCCGAACTGGCCTGGCCGACCGCGCTGGCGCGCGGACCGCAGGGCGAGTTCCTCGGCTACGCCATGCGCCGCTTCGGCGAGCCCCAGCACGTCCAGCTCATCGGGCTGTTCACGCGCGCCCAGCGGCTCAAGCTGTTCGCCGACCGGGCCGACTGGCGCTTCCTGCTCGGCGTCGCCTGGAATCTCGCCTTCATGACGGCGCGCATGCACTACGACGATCTCGTCATCGGCGACTTCTCCAGCAGCAATGTCGTCGTCGACGCCAACGGGTTCGTCACCTTCCTCGACTGCGACTCCATCGCCTTCAACGACCCGGTGACCGGGGAGCTGTTCCCCTGTCTGATGCACACCACCGACTACTCGTCCCCCGAGCGGCAGGCGGGCGGCCCCGCCACCCGGGCCACGGACGAGTTCGCCCTCGCCGTCCTCGTCTACCAGCTCCTGACGGCCGGGAACCACCCCTTCGGCGGCGTCCCGCACGACAGCGCGTCCGAGTCGACGGTCAAGGACAACATCGCCGCCAGCATCTCCTACGTCGTGCGCCCGGAGCGGGTCGTCATCCCGCGCGGCACCATCGACCCCTCCGTGCTCCCGCCCGAACTCCTCGCGCTGGCCCGCACCGCCTTCGGCCCCGGGGTGCAGGACCCGTCCACGCGGCCTTCCGCGGAGGCGTGGTTGCGCGCCCTGGACAAGGAACGCGCGCTCGTACGGGTCTGCCCGACCCGTCCGCTGCACGCGTTCGGTTCGCATCTGTCCTCGTGCCCCTGGTGCGGCCGGGCGGCGCTCACGGGGCACGACGTGTTCAACGTTCCGGCTTCGGTCCCGGCGTCCGGCGTGCCGCAGTTCCAGCCGCAGCCGCCGGTGCCGGTGCCGGGCGAGCCGTGGCCCACGGGGCTGAAGGTGGCGCTGCTGATCCTGGCGGTCGTGATCCTGGTGGTGATCGTGGCGAACGCCTGAGCCGCCTCGGCCGCCGGAAGCGCGAGCCGCCTCCGCGGTCACCGCGGAGGCGCCTCGCGAACCGCCTCCGTCACTGCGAGCGGCCGCGGTCCTCCAGATAGCGGGTGTGGGACTCCTGGCGCCGCGCCTCCGTCTCGCGCAGGGCCGCCGCCAGCCGGTCCGACTCCTCCTGGAGCACGGTGAGCTGACGCTCCAGGTGGCGCTCGGGCGGTTCGGTGCCGGGGGCCAGCCGGGTCCACCACCGGGTGCGGACGAAGGTGTCGACCGCTTCCGGGATGTCCTGGCGCACGGCACGCGACAGGGCGTGTACGCCCTCGGGGTCCTGGGCGAGGATCTCGGCGACCCAGCCCGGGTCGAGCAGGGCGGTGAGGATCCCGGTCAGCTCGGTGAGCCGGCCGGCCGCCGCCGGAGGCAGCTCGACGCCGTCCAGGTACTCCCGCAGCTTGCCGAAGTCGACGCGCAGTTCCGCAAGTTGGGCGGAGGGGTCGGGGAAGTCGGGCGGGGCCGGGCGCTCCGGCGGCGCGATCAGCGCGCCCGCGCCGTACAGACCCGCCACGACGACCGGCCAGTACGGGCCCGCGAGACCGGTGAAGGTCAGCGCGAGTCCGGCGATCCCGCACGCGCTGCCGGTGAGGTTCTTGCGCGATTCGAGGAAGCCGAGGAGCTTATTGGTAGCCACGGATCTCCTCGAAGGCGCCGTCGAGCGAGCCCTTTTGGGCGTCGAAGAGACGGCCGCCGGTCAGGTCGGCGATGTGCTGGAGCTCGCCGCGGTCGGAGTCGCCGAACAGGATGGGGAAGACCGGGATTTCCCGCTGCCCGCCGGGCAGCCGGCCGTAGAAGTCGTCGAAGTCGGAAGGGCTCGCGCCCTCGGTGTTCTCGCCGTCCGTCATCAGCACGATCGACGTGAACGTGTCGTCGTCGGCGCCCAGATGCTCGTACGCCTTCTCCAGCGAGGTGTAGATCGCGGTGCCGCCGTCGGCGCTCAGCGCCCGGGTGTCCTCGCGGATGGCGTCGAGCCCGGCCTTCGGGTTCTCGGGGCGGACCACATGCGTGCGGACGCTCTTGACCTGCGAGCCGAACGGCATCAGCGTGACCTCCTCGCGGTCGCGGAAGTCGCCGGTCAGATCGCCGAGGGACTTCTTGAGCCGGTCGAGGCGGTCGCCGTCCATCGAGCCGGAGGTGTCGAGGACATACACCGTCCGGGACGGCCGGCGCAGCTTGTTCTCGTAGGAGTCGAGGAGGTGGTCGGCGACGGACCGCCGGCCGGGGAAGGGGAGTTCACGCCGTCGTCCGGTGTCGAGTCCGGCCGCGGGGGCGATGGAGGCGACGACCGGGCGGCGGTGGGTCCGCTCGGTGATCAGCTTCTGGGCGGCGGGCGCGCGCAGTGCCTCGGCGAGGCGCCGGACGGTGTCGCGGGTGTCCTTGGAGGACGCGGCGAGGGAGGAGAGCGGATAGTCGGCCGTCACGACACCGTCGCGCGGGCGGATGACGGTCAGGCCCTTCACGCCCTTGAGGACGGACTCGTAGTTGAGCAGGGCGTCCACGGTGCCGCGGCGTTCGTAGGCGGTGGCGAGCCAGCCCGACGAACCCGACGTGAGCTTCTGTCCCTTGAAGAACTCGCGCAGCCGGGGTGTCGCCTTGGCCACGTCGGCGTCCGTGAGCGCCGACTGGGCGCCGGACAGCGCGGAGGCCACCGAGATCAGCGTGGAGAAACCGGAGTTGGAGCGTGCCGGATCGGTCATGCCGTACGTGAGTCTCCCGTCCGCCACGGCCTTCTCCACCTGTGACCAGGTGACGTCCCCCGGCTTCCAGCCGAGGGCGCGCACCGTGGCCGGCTTCACGCCGATGGCCACCGGGCTCGACATGATCGGCGTCTCCGAGACGACCTTCTTCGCGGCCTCGGGACGCAGATGCAGATAGGCGTTGGAGGACAGCCACAGCGCGTCGTACCGGTCGTCCGACGCGCCCCGCGCGATCAGGTCCACGGCGGCGAGGGTGCCCATGTAGGTGGGCCTGACCTTGATGCCGGTGTCCCGCTCGATCCGGTCGAGCACCGGCTTCATGTCGCCGAGTTCGCTGGAGGCGAGGACCCGCAGGGTGCCGGACCGCGGCTTCCCGTCGTCCCCCGACGGTGATTCCCCCTGGGCCGTGCAGGCCGTCAGGGCGAGCAGGGCGACGGCGGCGGCCGCCCGTCGGAGCGCTCTCATCCCTGCCCGCCTTCCAGGGCGCCCCGCGTGCGGCTGCGCTCCAAGTAGGCCCCGGCGTTCTGGAGTTCGGAGGTCAGGGACTCCACGGTCGCGGCCATCGTCTCGGTCGCCCTGACCTTGTACGTGTCGATCGCGTCGAGGGTGCGGTAGATCTCCTGGAAGGCGGTGCGCAGGGTCTCGGCGCCGACGGCCGGGTCGGCGGCGATGCGCTGGATCTCCCCGCTCTGCGTGGACAGCATCTCGGCGTTGCCGCGGATGAGGTCCTCCGTCGTGCCGCGCAGGGCGTTGACCTGTTCGACGACCTTGCGCTGGTTGTCGAGGGCGGAGGCGAGCATCACGGAGATGCGCAGCGCGGAGACCGTGGTGGTGGCGGCGCGGTCGACGCCCTTGATCAGCTCGTCGTTGTTGCGCCGGACCACGTCCATCGCCAGATAGCCCTGGGCGCACACCGCGAGCTGGGTGAGCAGGTCCTGGTGCTTCTGCCGGACGGGGAAGAGCACGTCGGAGCGGAGCGTGTCGGCCTGCGCGGGGTCGGCGGCGTCGACTCCCGCGATGTGCGTCTCGACCGCGCTGTCCAGGGCCTGGGTGAGCACGACGTACTCCTGGAGCTTGCCCATCGTCTCCCAGAGCCGGACGCGTTCGGTCTGCAGGGCCGCGTTGTCCCGGCGCAGTTCGTCCTGCCCGCCGCGCAGCGAACCGACGATCTTGTTCAACGTGCCTTGCGCCGAGGCGTACTTGGCGACGTGGTCGCGCAGCTTGTTGCCGCCCGGCAGCCGGGACAGGAACTTCCTGCCCTTGCTCGCGGACAGGTCGCGCGGGTCCAGGTCCTCGACCACGCGCCGGAGTTCGACGAGCGAGCCGGCGACGTGCGACTGCGCGTCCTCGCCCTTGGAGGGCAGGCTGCGGATCGTGCGTTCCAGCATGCGGTTGGACTGGGCGGCGGCGCCGCGCATCTCGGTGGCCCCGAGGCCGGCGATCTCCCCCACCTTGCCCGCGAATTCGGGGGAGCGGGCGTCCAGGACGGCGAGACCGTCGATGTACTCCGCGGCCCTGCGCGCCATTTCGTCCTGCACCCCCGGGTCGACGGGGACGAGCCCGCCCGCCTTCTCGCGGGGCACGGGGGCCACGGCCTCGGGCGGTGTGAGGGTGAACGTGTCTTCGGTGCTCATGTGCTCTTCCCCCTAGTTCCCGGCCCGGCGCGCCATCTCGTGCAGCACCTTGTAGGCGGGCACGGGCGCCTGCCGGACGCCGGTCAGCTTCTGGTTGAGATAGGTGGCACGGTCGGCGGTGGCCGCCGCGAACTCGCCGGTGGCGCCCTGCGGACGGAACCCGTGCTTGACGGCCAGGCGGCGCAACGTCGGGTCGGTGCTGAGGAGTTCACCCAGCGCGCGGCCCTCGGGCGTGAGCGGTACGACCGTGTGGTCGCTGTTGGCGGTGGTGTCCGGGTAGAGCACCGTGAGGTCTCCGGCGTCCTGGCCCTCGGTGAGCAGCGCGGCGACCTGTGACTCGTAGACGAGGACGAGCGGGTTGCCGGCGCCGCTGACGAAGTCGTGGAACGCGGCGTCGGTGGTGGGCTGCTGGGCGCCCTGGACGCTGATGAGCTGATGCATCAGGGACGCGGTGCGGCCGATGGCGGCGTTGTCGGTGGCCACGCGCCCGCCGTCGGCGACATAGGACGCGGCGGCGAGGTAGAGGGCGCCCGAGTTGGAGGTCTCCGGGTCGGTGCTGGCGATGTACAGCGTGCCGGTCAGTTCACCGTGGGCCGTGGCGCCCTTGAGCTGCTGCCAGGTCCGTGCGTGCTTGGCCGCGTCGAGGTAGGCGGCCATCTTCAGGGTGCCGGTGTTCTTGTCGAGGACGGCCAGTCCGTTGGCGGCGAGGACCTCGGCCGCGCTGCGGTGGGCCACCACGACGAGGGGCGAGTAGAAGGGCCGGGGCAGCGGCTGGCGGACGTGGTACTTGTCCGCGAGCTCGTCGGCCGGGGCCTGGCTGGAAGGGAAGGCGAAGTCGTACCCCTTGAGGCTGCGGCCGTCCATGGCCCAGGACCCGGAGGTCTCCGTCTTCACGGTGTAGCCCTTGGCGGCGAGGGCCTTCACCACATCCGGATCGGCGAAGAACTCCGCCTTCTCCGAACCGATCACTCCTTGCACGGTCTTCGTTGCCGTGCCCTTGTCCTGACCAGTGCGGCCTGCGACGACGGCTGCTGCCACTCCGCCGATCAACAGGACCGCCAGGACGATTCCCGCGATGCGTCTCACGCCTGGAGCGTGCACCTCGGAATCCAACGTTCCCCGTCCCCGGGGGTGAACACGGGGTGACCACCGGGTCCCGGTACGCAACCGGAGGAGGGGCCGCCGCTACCCGGGCGGCGCGGGGCCCTGCCCGGGGGGACGGGGCGGGTGTGGCACCCGGTCCACGCGTCACTTCGAAGACGCGCGGACCGGGGCCGTACGGGGCCTCGGGCCCGGGGCCCGAGGGGTCGGCCCGGAGGCCGGAGGTTCGGCCCGGAGGCCGGGGTGGCCGGCTGGAGCCGGAGGTCTCAGCGGGTCGCCAGCTCGCGCGGTTCGGCGGCGGAGGCGTGGGCGTCCATGCGCTCGGCGGAGAGGATCGCCGCGGCGGTGTCGGCGCGGGAGGCGGCGACGACCAGGGCACGGCCCGCCAGCGCGTGGGCCCGCCGGTGGAGGCTCACGAGGTGGGACTCCTCGGGCTCCGGGGCGGCCTGGGCGGCCTGCGTGCGGAGCGGGGCGCCGCCACGCAGCCGGGCGACCTGCTCGGTGAGCCGTTCGGCGCCCGCGTCCAGATCGGCGGACGGGGTGAGCGCCCGGATCTCGTCCGTGACGGTGAGCAGTGCCGCGAGGTGGCCGGCGAGCTGGATGTCCAGCTCCTCCTCGCGCGACCGGTGGGGGAAGTCGGAGGAGGGGGTGCCGGCCACCGTGTGGACCGACTTCGAGCGGATCGGTTCGTACATGGGATGGCCTCCTGTGCCTGACAGGAAGCCATCCTAGCTTGGAATTCGTCTAAAGTTGAGCTGGTTCGTATATTGGGACGCGGCGCACACCCAGAGTGAGCGCGGGGTGCGTCCGGCGCGCGTCACGGCTGGCTGTAGCCGTCCAGGAACGAGCCGATCCGGGTCACCGCGTCCGTCAGATCCGCGACCGTCGGCAGGGTCACCACCCGGAAGTGGTCCGGTTCGGGCCAGTTGAAGCCCGTCCCCTGCACGACCATGATCTTCTCGCTGCGCAGCAGGTCGAGCACCATCTGCCGGTCGTCCTTGACCTTGAAGACCTTCGGATCGAGGCGCGGGAAGAGATACAGCGCCCCCTTCGGCTTCACGCAGGTCACGCCCGGGATCTGCGTCAGCAGCTCGTGGGCGACGTCCCGCTGCTCCTTCAGGCGTCCGCCCGGCAGGACCAGGTCGTTGATCGTCTGGCGTCCGCTGAGCGCCGCCACCACGCCGTGCTGTCCCGGCATGTTCGCGCACAGCCGCATGTTCGCGAGGATCGTCAGACCCTCGATGTAGGAGGTGGCGTGCGCGCGCGGCCCCGAGACGGACATCCATCCGACGCGGTAGCCGGCCACCCGGTACGCCTTCGACATGCCGTTGAAGGTGAGGGTGAGGAGATCGGGGGCGATCTTGGCGGTCGCGGTGTGCGTGGCGCCGTCGTAGAGGATCTTGTCGTAGATCTCGTCGGAGCAGACCAGCAGGTTGTGCCGCCGGGCGATGTCCGTCAGTCCCCGGAGCATCGCGTCGTCGTAGACCGCGCCCGTCGGGTTGTTCGGGTTGATGATGACGATCGCCTTGGTGCGGTCGGTGATCTTCCGCTCCACGTCCGCGAGGTCGGGCATCCAGTCGGACTGCTCGTCGCAGCGGTAGTGCACGGCCGTGCCGCCGGACAGGGAGACCGCGGCGGTCCACAGGGGGTAGTCCGGCGCCGGTACGAGCACCTCGTCGCCGTCGTCCAGCAGCGCCTGCATCGCCATCACGATGAGCTCGGAGACGCCGTTGCCGATGAAGACGTGATCGACGTCCGTCTCGATGCCGAGGGTCTGGTTGTGCATGACCACCGCGCGACGGGCGGCGAGCAGGCCCTTGGCGTCGCCGTAGCCGTGCGCCGAGGAGACGTTACGGAGGATGTCCTCGAGGATCTCCGGCGGACACTCGAACCCGAAGGCGGCCGGGTTGCCCGTGTTGAGCTTGAGGATGCGGTGACCGGCCGCTTCGAGCCGCATCGCCTCCTCAAGAACCGGACCCCGGATCTCGTAGCAGACGTTGGCGAGCTTCGTGGACTGGATCACCTGCATGTCGTGAGCTTACGGCCGCCCGCCGCGCGCCGGGGGGTGTTTTTCACCACCTTGCCTTCGGGCAGGGTGCCCGGCTCTTCAGGGCCGGGGTGAATGTCTGCTCCCGCGGAGCGGGGGGAAACCGAATCGCCGCCAGGGCGGTTCGGCGTCTCGAGAGGGGCGGTGGTGAGGCCGGTCTCGAGCAGGTGCAACCACCCGTAGTGGACGGCGGCCGGGCGTGTCGGCGGCCGGGGTGGTCACTCGCACGGGTGGTGTCGGTCGATGGTGTGCGCGGTCGGGGAACGCGTTGACTAGGTTCACGGTCATGGCACGGTTTCGGATGTACCCGACGAGCGAGCAGGCGGGCGTCATGCTCGGCCACTGCGCGCATGCCCGGTACGTCTGGAACCTGGCCGTCGAGCAGCACGCGCACTGGTACAAGGGCCGCGGGGCGGCGCCCGGCTTCGCCGAGCAGTGCCGCCAGCTCACCGAGGCTCGGCGTGACAACGCATGGCTGGCCGCAGGCAATGCCGATGTGCAGCAGCAGGCCCTGAAGGACTTCGCCAAAGCCAAGAACGCCATGTTCGCCTCCGGTTTTGGTGAGCCGACCTGGCGCAGGAAGCACGTGCACGAGGGTTTCCGCGTGATCGGCACGGACCGTATCGGGGAGTTCGAGGCGGACGGTTCACCGAAGCTGAACGCCAGGGGCAGGCAGGTCATGGGCCGCTCGGTGGTGATGCAGAAGCTCAGTCGGCGGTGGGCGCGGGTGAAGGTGCCCGGCTGCGGCTGGGTCCGCTTTCGGCTCAGCCGCAACGGCAAGGGCTCGGAATTGCCGAAGGCGAAGACGTTCCGTGTCACCTGCCGCAACGGCCAGTGGCACATCGCCTTCGCCGTCGTCCCCGCCCCCATCGAGGCGCCCGGCATGGGTGAGGTCATCGGCATCGACCGGGGCGTGGCCATCACCGCCGCCCTCTCCGACGGGCGGAAACTGAACTGCCCCCAGCTCACCGTCAAGGAGCGCGCGCAGGTCCGCAAACACCAGCGCCGGGCCGCACGCGCCCCCAAGGGCAGCGAGCGCAAAGCCGCCGAGTACGCGAAGGCCGCCCGTATCAAGGCCCGTGAGGCAGACCGGCGCAAGGACTGGTGCGAGAAGACCAGCACGATGCTCGCCCGCAGCTACGACCTGGTGCGGTTCGAGAAGCTGAACATCAAGAACATGACCCGCTCGGCCAGGGGCACCGTGGCAGAACCCGGCAGGAAGGTCGCCCAGAAGGCCGGGCTGAACCGGGCGATCCTCGCCCAGGGCTGGGGCCTGCTCCGGCAACGCACCGGGCACAAGGCCCCGGGCCGGGTCGAGGACGTCCCCGCCCCCTACACCAGTCTGCGCTGCAGCGCCTGCGGTTGGACCGACAAGAACTCGCGCAAGAGCCAAGCCGAGTTCGCCTGCTCCTCCTGCGGCTTCACCTGCAACGCCGACACCAACGCAGCAACCAACGTCGCGGCAGGACAGGGCGGGATCCCCCGCCCCCGGCAAACAGCCGGTGCCGGAGGGGTGACAACGGCCACCGGCCGTTCGAACACCCGTGAACCCCAACCCGTACGGGCTGGAATCCCCCTCTTTCAAGAGGGGGAGGATGTCAAGTGAGACGTGTGGGTTCCGGCATCTTTGTCCTCCGGCTGCACCGGACCCCCGGGTGGTCCCTACAATGCGCGATCATGTCCTCGCAGTCCGGAGATCCCGAAGCCCGGCCGACGGTGTACCTCCCGCAGAGTGACGGGGAGACGCCTTTGGCCTACGAGACGTACGCCGATCCCGCGGAGGCGCACGGCTGGCGGAAGGCGTACACGGACGGCGACGAGACGACCGCTCTGCCCGTCGTCGGCGACGGTCCCGCCGGGCGGCGGGAGCGGACGCGGCACCGCAGGCGCGCCCGGAACAACCGGCGCCTCGCCGTGGCCGGGGGCGCGGCCGTCGCCGTCGTCCTCGGTGTCGTCGCCGTGGGCGTCCTCGACTCCGGAGCGGCCGACGGGTCCGGCGACGGCGCGCCGTCGCGGACGTCCGGGCCCGTACGCCTGGCGACCGGACCCGCGGAACCGGCCGGCTCCTCGGCACCGCCGTCGGCCACCACCGCGCCCGCGGCGCCGGCCGCCCCGTCGGCGTCCGTCTCGACCCCCGCGTCCGCCGCCTCCCGGAACGCGTCCGCGTCCGCGCGTCCCTCCGTGAGTCCGAGCCCGAGCGCGTCCACGGCGCCCGCGCCCACGACCTCCGCCCCGGCCCCGGTCCCGACCCCGTCGGCGACGAGCACCGGGCGCGGCCACGGCCACGGCCACGGACACGGCGACTGGGGCTAGGAGGGCAGGCGGGAACTGCCGGACAGGCCGGCACCGGGGCCCGTCCGGCCGCCACGAGCGGCGCCTCCTCTTCCGCCGCGCGGAGGGGACGAACACCGCCGAGGAGACGTACGCCGCCGAGGGCACGTACGCCGTCGAGGACACCTACGCCGTCGAGGACACCTACGCCGCCGCCGAGGACACGTACGCCGTTTCCGGCTCTTCGGCCGGAAAGCGCTCCTTGTTCACTTTTCCCTCTCCCCTCACAATGCGCATGACAACAACTGGCCGGAAGACCTCCGGTCAGCGGAAGGCGGCCGGACGACCTTCGGCCGCCCCAAGTCGCAAGAGGGGACCCCCACATGAGAAAGCCTCTCGTCGCCGCGCTGTTCGCCCTGGTGCTGTCCGGGGCGGGCGCGGCACCCGCGGTTGCGGCACCCGCTCCCCACGCCGTACCCGCGTCCCACGCGGCTCCGGCGCGCGTGCCGGCCTCCGTCACCACGTCCGGCACCCAGGCGGCGCCCACCCTCCAGGCCGTCAGCCTCGCCGGGACCGTCGCGCTCAGCAACTGCTCCGGCTCGGTCATCCGCTTCCCCAACTCGGCGGACACGGACCCGGCGCTCGTGCTCTCCAACGGCCACTGCCTGGAGACCGGCTTCCCGGATCCCGGTGAGGTGATCGTCGGCCAGTCGTCCAGCCGGACCTTCGGCCTGCTGAACTCGGCGGGTACCAGGGTCGCGACGCTGCGCGCGAGCAAGGTCGCGTACTCGACCATGACCGACACGGACATCACGATCTACCAGCTCACCAGCACCTACGCGACCATCAAGAACTCGTACGGCATCAGCGCCCTGACCGTGCAGAACACGCACCCGGTCGCCGGTACCGCCATCACCGTGGCCTCCGGCTACTGGAAGCGTCTCTACAGCTGCAGCATCGACGGGTTCGCGTACCGCCTCAAGGAGGGGGGCTGGACCTGGAAGGACTCGGTCCGCTACACCTCCGCCTGCCAGACCATCGGCGGCACGTCGGGCTCGCCGGTCGTCGACCAGTCCACCGGCAAGGTCGTCGCCGTCAACAACACCGGCAACGAGGACGGCGAACGCTGCACGCTGAACAACCCCTGCGAGGTCGACGCGAACGGCACCGTCACCGTCCGCCAGGGCATCAACTACGCCGAGGAGACCTACCAGATCCCGGCCTGCTTCACGACGGGCAACAAGCTCGACCTGAGCCTGAGCGGCTGCGTCCTGCCCAAGCCGTAACACCGCGGGAGGGCGGGCGGTCACGCCGTCCGGCGGACCGCCCGTCCCGCCAGCACATCCGTCCGGCGCCCGTCCTCGACGACGAAACGCCCGTCGATCAGGACGTGCGGGATGCCGGTGGGCAGGGTGCGCGGCGCCGCGAAGGTCGAGCCCGCCGCGACCGTCGCCGGGTCGAAGAGGACCAGGTCGGCGCGGTACCCCTCGCGGACGAGACCGCGGTCGGGCAGCCGCAGCCGGGCGGCGGGCCTGCCGGTGAGATGGGCGACGCACTCCTCCAGCGTCAGGACGCCCAGCTCCCTCACGTACCGGCCGAGGTAGTGCGGGAAGGTGCCGTACGCGCGCGGATGCGGTTTGGCGCCGTGCAGGATGCCGTCCGAGCCGCCGGTATGCACAGGGTGGCGCATGATCGCCCGGACGTTCTCCTCGTGACCGACGTGCTGGAGGATCGTGGGGCCGAGCCGGTCCTCTACCAGCAGCCGCCGGGCCGTGGTCCAGGGTTCCTCGCCGCGCAGGTCTGCCGACTCCCGGACGGTCCGGCCGACGTACGAACCGAGCCCGGGGTCGTTCACCCCCGAGATCTCGATCGTGTCCCACGCGATGGGCACGCCGTGGCAGCCGTCCGCGCCCACGACCTCCATGTGGTGGCGGACCCGTTCGGCGGTGTCGTCGTCCCGCAGCCGGGCGAGCACCGCCTCCGGGCCGCCCTCGCCCGCCCAGCTCGGCAGCATCGCCGCGAGGGTGGTGCACCCCGGGGTGTACGGATAGGTGTCGAGGGTGATGTCGGCGCCCCGCGCCAGCGCCTTGTCCAGCAGGGCCAGGAGCTCCGGTGCCTTCCCCTCGTTCACCCCGAAGTTCATGGTGGCGTGGGCGAGATGGAGCGGGCAGCCGGCCTCACGGGTGAGGGCCACCATCTCCTCGTACGCCTCCAGGGCGCCCGCCCCGTACGAGCGGTGGTGCGGGCAGTAGTAGCCGCCGTGCTCCGCCACCACCCGGCACAGCGCGGTGAGTTCGGCGTCCCGCGCGTACATCCCCGGCGTGTAGGTCAGTCCCGAGGACATGCCGACCGCGCCCTCCCGCAGCCCGTCCGCCACCAACTGCCGCATCCGGTCCAGCTCCCGGGGAGTGGCCTCGCGGTCCTCCCAGCCGACGGCGAGCATGCGGACGGTGCCCTGCGGGACGAGGTAGGCGGCGTTGACCGCGATGCCCTCGCCGTCGAAGCCGTGGTCGAGCCGGTCCAGGTACTCGCCCACGGAACGCCAGCCGAAGTCGATGTCGTGGCCGTCGCCGTTCCAGCCGGTGATCGTCCGGCGGACCTCGGCGAGCGTACGGTCGTCGACCGGCGCGTACGACAGGCCGTCCTGGCCGATGACTTCGAGCGTCACGCCCTGGGCGGCCTTCGCGCTGTGGTCCGGGTCCCGCAGCAGCGCGAGATCGCTGTGCGCGTGCATGTCGATGAAGCCGGGGGCCAGGACCAGACCCTCGGCGTCCAGTTCCCGTGTGCCGCGCGGCCGTTGGCAGCCGGCCGCCGCGGCCTCCTTGACGATCGCGACGATCCGCCCGCCCTTGACGGCCACGTCCGCGCGATACGTCCGCGCGCCGCTGCCGTCGGCGACATCCACGTCCTGGACGACCAGGTCGGCGTGGTCCATAGGGCGACTCCCGTCTCGGTGGGACGTACGGATCTTCGGAACGGCGACGCGCGGATCTTCGGAACGGCGACGCGCGGATCTTCGCTACAGGACGTACGGATCTCTAGAAGAACGTACGGATGTAGTCGACGACCGTGCCGTCCGACTCGACCAGCGGGATGAGCTGCCACTTGTCGAAGGACGTGCACGGATGGGACAGGCCCATGCCGACCCAGTCGCCGACCTCCAGGTCCGCCCCGGGCTCCGTGCGCAGCCAGGCGTGCTGGTCGGAGAGCCGGCTCACCTCGATGCCCGCCGCCGGACGCTCGGCCTCGCCGCGGCGCACGACCTGGGCGACCGGCAGATCGAGGTCGTGGGCCGCGTCCCGCTTGCCGGCGTTGGTGAAGGCCTGTTCCGGGGAGGGCCGCGAGACGACCTGCGACCAGAGGCGGAAGGCCGGGTGCAGGGCGCCCTCCCGCGGGACGCGGGTGAAGGGGGTGAGCCTTCGGTAGTGGCCGTCGTCGTGCGAGACGTACGCGCCCGAACGCAGCAGCTTCAGGACGGGCAGCGAGAGTTCGGGGATCCCGGCGAAGACGTCGGCCACCGCGTCGAACCAGGCGCTGCCACCCGCGCTCACGACGATCGTGTCGACGTCCTTGAACCGACCGGCGCCGTCGAAGGCCGCCGCAAGCGCGGTCAGCCGCCGCAGCCAGGCGTGCACCCGCTCGGGGTTCGCGTCCGGCACCTCGCCCTCGTACCCGGCCACGCCGGCCAGCCGGAGCGTCGCGGTCGCCGCGACGGCGTCGGCGACGGCCGCGCAGTCCTCCTCCGTCCGCGCGCCGGTACGGGCGCCCGCGCCCGCGGCGAGTTCGACGACGACGTCCACCGGGCGGGCGCTGCCGCGCAGCGCGGCGTCCATCAGTTCCACCCCGCGCACCGAGTCGACGTAACAGACGAACCGGAAGTCCGGGTCCTCCGCGAGTTCGGCGGCGATCCAGCGCAGGGCCGCGGGGTCGACGAGTTCGTTCGCGAGGAAGATCCGGTCGATGCCGAACTCCCGGGCCACCCGCACCTGGTGGGGGACCGCGAGGGTGATGCCCCAGGCGCCGTGCTCGATTTGCCGCCAGAAGAGCTGGGGCGCCATGGACGTCTTGCCGTGCGGGGCGAAGGCGAGGCCGTGCCGGTCGGCGTACGTCTCCATGAGTTCGAGGTTGTGGGTCAGTCGCTCGGCGGAGAGGGCGAGGACGGGGGTGGTGAAACCGTCCGTGAAGAGGTTGCGGCGCTGTGCGGCCAACTCGCCGGCGCTCAGGCCGCCGGCGTCCGGCGGCAGGCCCTTGAAACGGTGGTCGACGCGCTCCGCCGCGAGAGCGGCCAGCGGTGCGGCGGCGGTGTCGGCGCTCATGGGGCCTCCTCGGCCTGTTCGATCGTGTTGCATCATGTGCAACGCTCATTGCGTATGTCGTTCACTGCTGTCTAACATCCCAGCCGACGCAGGGTCAACGGTGCCGTTCGCCGCCGTCGGCCGCCAGAGCGAGGAGCCCCGACCACCTTGAGCAGCAACGGACCCGCGAGTGCCGTGTCCCCCGACACCGGCACCGACACCGGCACCGAGACCGACGCCGGCACCGGCACGGTCGTCGGCACCGACGCCGGCACCGTCGACGTGGTGGCGCTCGGCGAGTCCATGGTCACCTTCCTGCCCACGCGCCCCGGTCGCCTCGCCGACGTTCCGTCGTTCGAGCGGGGGATCGGCGGAGCCGAGTCGAACGTGGCCTGCGTGCTGGCCCGCGCCGGTTACTCCGCCCGCTGGGTCGGCCGGGTCGGCGCCGACGGGTTCGGCGACCACCTGATCGAGGCGATCACCGCGTACGGTGTCGACACCTCCGCCGTGCGCCGGGACCCCGGCCGGCCCACCGGCGTCTACTTCCGCACCGCGGGCGACCGGGCGACCGACGCCCACGAAGTCGCCTACTACCGGGCCGGATCCGCCGCCTCGGCCATGACGGCACGGAACACGGACCTGGCCGCCGCCCGCTCCGGCCGCGTGCTCCATCTGTCCGGCATCACCGCCGCGCTCTCCGAGGGCTGTCTCGACCTGATGCGCGAGCTGACCGCCCCCCGGACCGGGCGTCCCCTCGTCTCCTTCGACGTCAACCACCGCCCGGGCCTGTGGCGCGACCACCCTGAGGGGCCGCGCGTCCTGCTCGACCTCGCGCGCCGCGCCGACATCGTCTTCGTCGGCGACGACGAGGCCCGCGACGCCTGGGGACTGCGCGGAGCGCGCGCGATCCGCGAGGCGCTGCCCGAACCGGACGTCCTGGTCGTCAAGGACGGCAAGGCCGGTGCCGTCGTCTTCGACAGGAACACGGACGCGGGCACGGACGCGGGCACGGGCGGGGACACCGGCGGGGACACCGGCGGGGCGGAGACGGCCGGGAACGCCGTCCATGCGACAGGGAGTACCGCCGGTGCCGCCGTCTTCGTCCCCGCCCTGCGCGTCGACGTCGTCGCGGCCGTCGGCGCCGGTGACGCCTTCGCCGCCGGGTTCCTCTCCGCCACCCTGCGCGGCCTTCCCGCCCGCGACCGCCTGCGGCACGGCCATCTCACGGCCGCCGCCGCGCTCACCGTCCCGGGCGACCTCGCCGAGCCGCCCGCCCGGGGGCTCGCCGACCGGCTGGCGGCTCTCGACGACCGTGCCTGGGAGACACTTCGTCTCGGCCCCGGCTGGACCGAAGCCGACGCACGGGCCGCCGAGGAGGTACGTACGCCATGAGCCAGACCGTCGACCGAGCGCTGAGCATCCTGCCGTTGCTCGCCGAGGGCCCCGCCGACCTCGGCCAGGTCGCCGACCGCCTCGGCGTCCACAAGTCCACGGCCCTGCGCCTGCTGCGCACCCTGAACGAACACGGCCTGGTCTACCGCCAGTCCGACCAGCGCTACCGGCTCGGCGCCCGCCTCTTCGCCCTCGCCCAGGAGGCCGTCGAGAACCTCGACGTCCGCGAGATCGCCCACCCCCATCTCGTCCGCCTCAACGAGAGCTGCGGACACACCGTCCACCTCGCCGTGTACGAGGACAACGAGGTGCTCTACATCGACAAGGTGGAGAGCCGCTACCCGGTGCGCATGTACTCGCGGATCGGGAAACCCGTCGCCATCACCGTCGCCGCGGTCGCCAAACTCCTCCTCGCCGACCTGCCCGAGGCGGAGCGCCGCGCTGTCGCCGACAAGCTCGACTACCCGATGTACACGGCCCGTTCGACGCCGAACGCCCCCGCCTTCCTCAAGGAGCTGGCGGTGGTGCGCGAGCAGGGCTGGGCCACCGACCTCGGCGGCCACGAGGAATCCATCAACTGCGTCGCCGCACCCGTCCGCGGCGCCGACGGACGCGTCGCCGCCGCCATGTCGGTCTCCGCGCCCAACGTCGTCGTCACCGCCGAGGAACTCCTCACCCTGCTCCCGCTGGTACGCCGTACGGCCGACGCCATCAGCCACGACTACTCCGGCAAAGCCCCCACGAAGGAAGACCCGAAGGAATGATCACCGCATGACCGACAAGATCGCCCTCACCCCCTCCACCCACACCACCCCGCCCGCCAAGTTCTCGCACGGCGTGCGGAAGGGGAACATCCTCCAGGTCGCCGGGCAGGTCGGCTTCCTGCCCGCCGAGGAGGGCAGGCCCCCGACGCCCGCCGGACCGACCCTGCGCGAGCAGACCCTCCAGACGCTCGCCAACGTCAAGGCCATCCTCGAAGAGGGCGGCGCCGGCTGGGACGACGCGATGATGATCCGCGTCTACCTCACGGACACCGGCCACTTCGCCGAGATGAACGAGATCTACAACCAGTACTTCGAGGAGCAGGGCCTCACCGCGCCCCCCGCCGCCCGCACGACGGTCTACGTCGGCCTGCCGGCCGGACTCCTCGTCGAGATCGACGTACTCGCCGTCCTCGGCTGACGCCCCCTCCGGGCCCACGCCCGCGCGACTCCGGCGCAGCCGCGTAACCCGCACAGCCGGCGCGACCCGCGCGACTCTCACACCCGTACGACGTCACGGTGCGGCACCCCACCATCCCCGGGGAGCCGCACCGCGATCCGCCCTGCCCGAAAGCCCCCACGGACTGACGAAAAAGAGGCTCCCCGACATGTCGTCGTACCCGCTCGCAGCGACAGCCCCGGAGACACCACCGCACACCGGCGGTCTCCTGCTCCTCCTCGACGGCACGGCCGGACTGCTCACGGTCGCCGCCCTCGGCATCGCGCTCCTCCTCTTCCTGATCATCAAGGTCCGGCTCCAGCCGTTCGTCGCCCTGCTCGCCGTCTCCATAGCCGTCGGCCTCGCCGCCGGACTCTCCGTCACGGAGCTGTTCGGCACGGTCCAGAGGTCCGACGCCGTCTCGGTCGTCGAGTCGGGCATGGGCGGCATCCTCGGCCATGTCGCGATCATCATCGGCCTCGGCACGATGCTCGGGGCGATCCTCGAAGTCAGCGGCGGCGCCGAGGTGCTGGCCTCCCGGCTGCTCGGCCTCTTCGGGGAGAAGCGCGCGCCGCTCGCCATGGGCCTGACCGGCCTGATCTTCGGCATCCCGGTCTTCTTCGACGTCGGCATCTTCGTCCTCGCGCCGCTCGTCTACGCCGCCGCCAAACGGTCGGGCAAGTCGATCCTCCTCTACTGCCTGCCGCTGCTCGCCGGTCTGTCGATGACACACGCCTTCCTGCCGCCGCACCCCGGCCCGGTCGCCGCCGCGGGACTGCTGCACGTCCAGCTCGGCTGGGTCGTCCTCATGGGCATCGTCTGCGGCGTCCCGGCCGTGCTGGCAGCCTGGGTCTACTCCGCCTGGATCGGCAGGCGCCTTTTCGTCCCCGTACCGCAGGACATGGTCGAGGCGGCCGCCGAGGCCAAGCGGGCCGTCGTCGAGGAGCAGCGGGCGTCGGGCGTGGAGCCCCGGGAGGAGCCGGTGCCGCTCGGCACGGTCCTCGGCATCATCGGTACGCCGCTGGTGCTGATCCTCGCGGCCACCTTCTCCTCGATCGCCCTCGATCCCTCCACCCTCCGTTCCGTCATCGCATTCTTCGGCCACCCGTTCGTCGCCCTGACCATCGCCCTGCTCCTCGCGTACTACCTGCTCGGCATCCGGCGCGGCTGGTCCCGCAAGTCCCTGGAGAAGGTGTCGACTTCGTCCCTCAAGCCGGTCGGCAACATCCTGCTCGTGGTCGGCGCGGGCGGCGTCTTCGGTGCCGTACTGAAGGCCAGCGGGGTCGCCCAGGCCCTGTCGGACACCTTCAACGACGTCGGCCTCCCGGTGATCGTCCTGGCCTATCTGATCGCCCTGGTCCTGCGGGTGGCCCAGGGCTCGGCGACCGTCGCGATCGTCACCACCGCCGGCATCGTCGCGCCACTGCTCACCGAGGGCCACCACTCGCAGGCCTTCGTCGCCCTGGTCATCATGGCGATCTCGGCGGGTTCGATCTTCGCCTCGCACGTCAACGACGGTGGCTTCTGGATGGTGGCCAAGTACTTCGGCATCAGCGAGCGCGACACTCTGAGGACCTGGACCGTCCTGGAATCGGTGCTGTCCGTCGCCGGGTTCGCCGTGGCCGCCGTGATGAGTCTCTTCGTGTAACAGTGGCATCGCCAATTCGGGCCTGGCTGTGCCCCGCACAGGATCTTCGACCATACTTCCGGCTGTGGAGCAGCGCATAGGTTCGAAGAGCCAGCCCCTGGACGCCGCCGCGGTGAACCCGGCGTACATCCCCGGGCTTACGTCACCCGTGCCGGCGGAGCCGGCGGACGCGGTCGTGGAGACCGAGGAGGCCACCGCGGAGGAGCCGGAGGAGAACGTCTCCGACGACGCGGTCTCCGACGAGGCGGCGTCCGACGAGGCACCCGCCGCAGAGATCCCGGAGGAGGCCGAGTCCACGGGGGAGGCCGATTCTGCGGAGGAGGCCGAGTCCGTGGAGGAGGCCGAGTCCGTGGAGGAGGCCGAGTCCGCGGAGGAGAGCGGCCCCGCCCCCGACGGTCCCGTCTTCGAGGCCTCCGACCGGCGTGCCTCGATCAGAGCCGACCACAGTGGTGTCCGGCTGCGCCTGGACGACCAGGAGGCGGAGTTCCGCTGGGACGAGATCGGCGCCGTCGAGACGGAGTCGCCGCGTTTCGGCAAGCGGTTCACCATCACGGTGCACACGCCGGAGCGCCGCTGGTATCCGATAGAGATCGAGGCGAACGCCCGGGCACGCTTCAAGGAGTGGGAGGAGCAGCTCGACGCCGTCCTGGACGTTTATTTCGAGGACGGCGAGGACGACACCGAGGCGGTGGCCGACACCGAGGCCGAGGCCGTGACCGAGGTCGAGGCCGTGACCGAGGCTGAGGCGGCGGCCGGGGCCGAGGCCGAATCGAAGTCCGAGGCCGAGGTGGAGGGCGAGTCCGCGGTCGAGGTGAAGGCCGAGGCCAAGAGTCTCGACAAGGCCGACTCGGCCGACGAGGACAAGGCCGAGAAGCCGTAAGCGGTACGGGGATCCGCGCGCCCGGTCAGGTGGGCACGCGGAAACCCCTCTCAACGGCAGTGAGCCCCGGGGGTGTTTACCCAATGAGCACGAAATTGCGGGCGATGCCATTGCGAGGGA